>CAMTYC010000071.1:0-11947 GCA_947085865.1 uncultured Moraxellaceae bacterium | reverse complement strand
CTGTCTTCGGTTTCACTATAAAGACGTTGAATGATTGCAATAGCTTGTTCGGCATTGGCTTGATCACCATCTACCCAAAACGCATAACCTCGTTGATTGATCTGTACCGCTAGACGCTGCTCAATCAGTTTAATGTGCTCGTTAAATTGCCCACACAGTTGTGACAGTCGGCGTGGGTCATGCGGCTCAAGGTCGATGCTTTGGCTCAATCGCTCAGTCTTGTTCAAGTAGTGAAAGCCCCTAGTAATTTAGAGCCTCCAGAATACCGTAAAAATACGCTTGTCACAGCCTTAACGGTGGACATAAAAAGGGGTTTGCATAAGTGACATGAGTTGCTATTGTTGGATAAGAACTGATTAGTCACAATGAGTGTTGCCTATATGACGCATGACGCTATCCAACCTCGACGTCGAGTCAGCCGCCAGGCATATGTATTAAATTGGGCAGTAGCAGCATTAATTCGACCGGTCAGCTGGGTTGCCACAATTGGCAGCCCTCACGCCATGCACAACATTCGCCGTGTATTTAGCCTCACTAAACCGCTGCTCAGCTCACTTCCCAAGTCAACCGTCATTACCCCATTTAAAGCCCCTAATTTAAAAGGCGAGTGGGTGATGGCTGCAAATGCACGTGATTCACGCAAGGTCATTTTGTACTTTCACGGCGGTGGTTATTTTTTTGGTAACCCACAGCAGCATCGTCAAATCACCTCACGGCTGTCGCAAACTACGGGCCGTCGTGTGTTGTCGCTAGATTATCGCTTAGCACCGGAGTTTAGCTTTAATCACTGGACCAGTGATGCCATCACGGCCTACCGCTACTTGTTGGGAAAAGGGTATAACGCGCACGATATTATTATTTCGGGCGATTCAGCCGGTGGGCATTTGTCTTTGGTGCTGCTGCAAATGCTGAAAGAGCGACATATGCCGCTGCCAGAAGCCGCAATTTTAATATCACCTTGGACGGATTTGTCACAGACCTCTGAGTCTATGCATGACAAAGAGTGGCGAGACCCCATGATTCCAGCTGCTGCAGTACAGGCAGTGGCGAATTATTTAACCGTTGGTCAAGATCCCATGGATTACCGCGTGTCGCCTATTCATGGCGACTTTTCGGGGCTGCCACCGTTGTTTGTAGCAATTGGCAGTACTGAAGTTTTACGTGAAGACTGTCGTCGTATGATCAAAAAAGCGCGCCAGTCGGGCGTCAAAGTGCACTACGAAGAGTGGCATCGTATGGTGCATGTGTTTCCTCTGTTTAGCGCGGTATTACCTGAGGGGCGATTGCTATTTGAGCATATTGGTCGCTTTGTCAGCACACTCGATACTCTGCAAGATGAATGTGTGGCTTGAGACAAACGCGCCAGACGACTAGCATGGCGCATTGTTTTTTGTGAGCCTTCCCATGTCTGATGATTACGCTTCTTTACCGACTAAAGCCGAACTGCGCGATGTTCGTTCGTTACAGCAAAAAAAAGGGCGTAGTGAACAGCATCGCTTCTTAGTTGAAGGTTTAAAGAGTGTTGAAGAGTTGCTGTTGTCAGACTGGCCAGTGGCGGCAGTCTATGCCACCGCCGAGGCCATGCCAAAACTACAAGGCAAAGCCCATGTGCGCGGTATTCGTTGTTATGAAATAAACTCCAGCTTATTAGCCAGTCTCGGCACCTTAGTCAGTAATGATCAGGCCGTTGCGGTGGCGATGATGCGACCCATGCACCGTATTACGTGGTCGGCGTCTAGCCGTGTATTGGCGCTGGATCATATTGCAGATCCAGGCAATTTAGGCACCATGCTGCGCCTAGCGGACTGGTACGGCGTTGATGCGGTGCTGTGCTCGCCTAATTGTGTTGATCGCTATAACCCCAAGGTGGTGTCGGCCAGTATGGGATCATTTTTGCGTGTGCCAGTCGCAGTTGCTGAGTTGTCCGGAGTTTTTGCTGAGGCAAGATCAGCAGGATTAGCCTTGATGGGTGCGGTATTAACGGGTGATAACGTGCATGCCGGCACGACGGCGATGTCGCCGGGTGTATTAGTGATTGGCAGTGAGTCACATGGTTTGTCGCTGGAAGTGGACTCACTGCTAACGCATCGCTTAGCTATTCCGCGTTTTGGTCAGGCCGAGTCATTAAATGCGGCAGTAGCCTGCGGTATTTTGTTGGACCATTGGTGTCGCCGTTTAGCTTAAAAACGTTTGTAGCTGCTCCAGTACGGCTTTTGGGTTTTCCAGTGTCGCCAAGTGGCCACTATTGATTTCGACATACTGTGCTTGTGCAATATGCTCGCATAATGCTTGTGTTAACTGCACTGGGATCATCTGATCATGTCGGCAGCCGATCACCAAGGTGGGCTGTTTGATATCTTGCAGCAGTGGCTGAATATCGAGCACAGCATCCAACTGCGTCTGCTTGGCCATGCCGGGCCAATTGGTAAATCGAACAATAGCCTTTTGCCGCTTGTTGATGTCATCAGCACTCAGTCGTTCTAAAAAAGCTGGACTAAAACCAGTGAGTAAAATATGTCGTGCCATACGCTCGGGGGCGCTGGTCATTAAGTCCAGCCAATGAGCAAACTGCAGTTGCATACGGCTATTGGTTCCACCAGCAAAACCAGCCAGCATCACCAGTCGTTGAATGCGGGCAGGGTGTGTGGCGGCAACATGTGCCGCAATAACTGCACCTAATGAAAAGCCGGCAATACTGGTCTGTGCAATGCCAGCATCATCTAATACTGCAATAATTTGCGCACTTAAATGCGCCAGTGTTAGTTCATCAGCATCGCACTCGGTGGCACCAGAGCCAGCGTAATCAATGCTGATTACCGTGAATTGCTGAGCTAGCGTTGGGATCAGTGTGCCCCAGTTAGAAAAACTATCACCACCGGTGCCATGCAGTAGAACCAAGGGTGCGCCGCTGCCTTCGATGTTATAGGCAACTCGGTCTTGGCCTAGGCTGGCGAAAGCCATTAGGTGGCCTCATGCCATAAGGGAATACGTCCTGGCAGCGGCGCCATGCCAACTTGTGCCTCTTGATCGCTCTCTAACCAGATAATTTCATCAGCACTGGCGGCATTGATCGATTCAATATGGCTGACGCGCACGTCGGCAAAACGACCAATCAAGCTGGTATCGCCAGGAAAGTGAATCCAACGTGTGTTCTCGGCAATACCCACTAAATAGCCAGGATAACGTCGTGACTCACGGTCGATTAATACGCGCTGCACTGTGCCTAACATGGCGTCGGTTTTACGGCCTGTGTTGGCAGCAATACGGCCCTTCAGAATTTGCAGACGTTCTTTTTTGACCGAGTCCGGGGTGTCATCAGGCAGCTCTGCAGCAGGTGTGCCGGGACGCTTGGAGTAAATAAAACTATAGGAGTGGTCGTAATCCACTTCCTCAATTAAGGACATGGTATCAGCGAAGTCATCATCGGTTTCGCCGGGAAAACCGATGATGAAGTCTGAGGCAATTTCAATGCCGGGCTTGGCGGCTTTAAGCTTGCGAATAGTTTCACTGTAGGTGCTGATCACGTGATTGCGCTTCATCGCCGCTAGTACACGGTCGGAGCCACTTTGCACAGGTAAGTGTACGTGTGCAGCCAGTGATGGAATGTCGCGATGAGCGGCAATTAAGTCATCACCAAATTCAAGTGGGTGCGAGGTGGTGTAACGAATACGGCCAACACCGGGCACGGCGGCAACATGGTGCAGTAACTGTGCAAATGAACACGGTTTGCCATCATGGTAATGGCCACGGTAACCATTCACATTTTGTCCAAGCAGAGTGATTTCGCGCACTCCCTGACGAGCCACATGAGCAACTTCGGCGATGACGTCATCAAAGGGACGGGATACTTCCTCACCACGGGTATAAGGCACTACACAGAATGAGCAGTATTTTGAGCAGCCTTCCATGATGGAAACAAACGCTTTGTGACCCTCTACCCGTGGTTCAGGTAGAAAATCAAACTTTTCAATGTCGGGAAAACTAACGTCAACCACAGACACATTGCTGGCTTTGCGCTCATTAAGCATGGCGGGCAGGCGGTGCAGGGTTTGTGGCCCAAACACCAAGTCGACATAAGGCGCACGCTGCAGAATATTTTCACCTTCTTGTGATGCCACACAGCCACCAACGCCGATCAGCACATCAGGGTTAGCCAGTTTTAGGCGCTGCCAACGTCCTAGCTCGGAAAAAACTTTTTCCTGCGCTTTTTCACGAATCGAGCAGGTGTTTAACAACAGTACATCGGCTTCTTCTGGGTTGTCCGTGCGAACATAGCCTTGGCTATCGCCTAATAAATCATGCATGCGTGACGAATCATAGGCATTCATCTGACAGCCTTGTGTTTCAATGTAGAGCTTGCGTGTCATGGCCTTTAGTTACCGCTGATCAAAAAGAGAGCCATTATAGCGGGCTAAAGCCTGTATCGGTATGCTTAAGCCAACGCTGCATTAAGGAGTTTTCATGCGTACTGGGTTTTGGACCTCTTCGCTAGTATCAACATTGCTGTTTATTTCCACTGCGTTGTCTGCGGCAGATCGTGATTGGTTGGCTGCTCGCGAGGCATTTCGACAGGGCAATGATACGGCGCTAGCGCAGGCTGCGCGCGACTTGCGGGGGTCTCCACTGGCTGTTTATGCCGACTATTGGCAGGTATGGCGTTTAGCGCGATTGGCTGATGGTGATGCTGCTGTGAGTGACTTTCTGCGCCGTGAACACGGTAGTTATTTAGCGGAGCAGTTACGAATCCATTGGTTGGCACAATTAGCGCAACGACAAGACTGGACGCGTGTTCGTGCCGAGGCGCCCAAATTATTAGGAACGCCTGCTACCGAACTGCAATGTTGGTTGCTACAGGCGGATTTAGCGTTTGATGATGTGACTAAGGCTGCCGCATTAGCCGAAACGCTTTGGTTAACCTCACGTGATCAGCCCAATAGCTGCACGCCGGTGACTAATGCACTGTTTGATCGTGGTGTATTAACGCAAGAGCATCGCTGGCTGCGCCTGCGTTTGGCATTAGAGGATGGCGTTAGTGGTGTGGCGCGTTTTGTGGGGAGCAGCCTAGGTTTAAGTCTTAGCGAGCGCGATATAAAGGCGCTAACTGATACCCCGCGACAAGTGATTGAGCGTGCTGATGTAAGTCAGCGTGGTGCGCGAGAGTTAGCTGCCTTTGCGTACAGCCGATGGGCACGTGTTGATGCCGTGGGTGCTCAAGCTCATCTAGAGGCCAACTCAGGCCGACTACGTGAACAGGCAGCCTATGCGTGGCGTGGTTTAGCCATGGCCGCTGTGCGTCGTTTTGATCCGATTGCTGAAAGTTTTTTTCAACGCAGTGAGAGTGCCGCATGGACTACTGTGCATTATGAGACACGTTTGCGCGGCCTTGTGCGTCATGGTGCATGGAGTGATTATCGCCGTGTCTATGACACCTTGCCGAGCACGATTCAAAATCACCGTAGTTGGCAGTATTGGCAGGCTAGAGCCTTAGATGAGGCCAATCAAAAGGCCAATGCTCAGCGTATTTTTGCGCAACTCAGTGTTGAGGAAGACTTCTACGGCTTATTGTCACTGGAGCGCTTGGGTGCGGTAATGGCGGCGCCATCCACCACGGTTGTAATCAATCGAGCAGACCGAGATCGTTTGGCTGCGCATGCAGGCTTTCAGCGCGCTTTTGCTTTGCATGCCTTAGGTCAGCGCTGGGAGTCCGCTGCTGAGTGGAATTGGGCGGTGCGTTTTGCCAATGATGATCGTCTGTTATTAGCGGCAGCCGAGGCGGCTAATCAGCGTGAATGGTATGACCGCGCTATTTTTGCTGCTGAACGCACCCAGCAACTGCATGAACCGCGCTTTCGTTTCCTCGCGCCTTATCGTGAAGTCACTCGCGGTTATGCCCGTGAGCTTGGTCTTGATGAGGCATGGGTTTATGGTCTGATTCGTCAAGAAAGCCGTTTTGTCAGTAGTGCTCGATCGAGTGCTGGTGCTGGTGGCTTAATGCAGGTCATGCCAGCAACAGCACAATGGGTGGCCAAGCGCTTAGGTATTCCTTATCAAGCCAGTATGACTAATGATGTCGGCCAGAATGTGCGCCTAGGTACATACTATTTGCAGCATGTATTGTCTTCACTGGGTCACCCGGTGTTGGCAACGGCTGGTTATAACGCGGGCCCACGTCGTGCGCAGCAGTGGCAGCCAGATCAGAACCTAGAGGCGGCACGATTTATCGAAAGTATTCCGTTTTATGAAACCCGAGATTACGTCAAAAAAGTGATGACCAATGCCGTGCACTATGCGCGTATCTTCAATGATGGCGAACGCGTATTGAGTCGTCGTATTGGAGTTGTGCCCGGTTATGTTGCAACCCCAAGCTCGTTAGAAGGCAGTCCATGAGTATGACGAAGTCACCATTAACGTTGTTGTTTATTGTTTTTGCACTCATTTTAGGAGTGACCGTTGCAGGTATAGGTGCATGGCACTTACTAGCGCCAAAGCACAGTGGTTTGCCGGAGTTACGCCTAGGTGGCGACTTTGAGCTGCCAGATAGTGAAGGTAATACCTTTCGTTTGGCTGATCAGCGTGGCCGTTTGGTGTTAATGACCTTTGGCTTTACCAGCTGCCCTGATATTTGCCCACTCACCTTGGCACGCTTTCGAGCTGTTTTAGATGAATTAGGGCCTGATGCTAAGCGCCTACAGACAGTGATGATTGCAGTAGACCCTGAGCGAGACTTGCCCGAGCGCTTGGGGGAATATGTTCGTTATTTTGATGCCAGCATGATTGGCTTAGTTGCGCCTCGCAATCAGCTCGCGGCTGTTGAGCGTTTGTACGGCGCGCGTGTCATCGTAAGTCACAATGGTGACGTTGCACACAGCGACTATTTATATCTAATTGATGATCAAGGTAAGACCCGAAAGTTATTTGATCAGCAGGCCAGTGTTGATGAAATTGTGAGTTTCATTCGGTCGTTATTACGTGAGGCCAGAGGCCGACGCTAACAGGAGTTAACAAGTATGTTGCAAGGAGTCAGTTTGCGTTCGTTGTATTTAGCCGCTTTGCTGCTGGTGTCGCCGTTGGGTTTTGCTCAGGTGAGTGTTGAGGATGCTTGGATTCGTGAAGTGCCGCCAGGCAGCCCAGCCGCTGCGGTCTTTATGGTGATTACTAACGCCAGCGATAAGGCCGTTCGAGTCACGAAAATGACCTCGCCTATTGCTAAGCGTGTCGAGTGGCATGACATGAAGCATGACAATGGCTTGATGCGTATGACGCAGCGCAAAGTCATCGAGCTGCCAGCAAATGGCCGTGTCCAATTGCAGCCTAGTGCTAGTCATGTGATGTTGTTGGATATGGAAAAAGCGCCAGCACCTGGCAGTCAAGTGCCTGTCATCTTGAGTCTGGATAATGGTCAGCAACTCACTATTAATGCAGTTGTGCGTAAGACCGAGCTGCTTAAAAAAGAGCTGCGTAAACCCAAACACCATCATCATCACTGAGGTTATTTATGCTGAATCATTGTCGCTGGATCTATGTGCTGTTTGCCTCTTTGATGGTGGCGGCATGCTCTGGCGGTAGTGCTCAGCAAGCTCCTGCTCGTGTGGCGCCATTGGTTGAGGTAATGCCAGTGGTAGAGGCTGAAATTGCGCAAACACTTTCTGCCTTAGGTGTGTTGCGTGCTGAAGAAGAGTTGGTGTTAAGGCCAGAAATTGCGGGCCGTGTGGTGCGTATTGGTTTTGCTGAAGGCGCGCAGGTGAAAGCGGGGCAGTTACTGGTGCAGCTTGATGATGCGGCGCTAAGTGCCAGTGTGGCCGAGGCAAAAGCTAGCAGAGACCTTGCTCGTTCTGATGCGCGCAGAGCTCAAGACTTGTTTGCTCAAGATTTGTTGGCGCGTAGTGAAATGGAACGCTTGCAGTCGCAAGTCGCAACACACGAAGCAAACTTTGCCAGAATGCAGGCTCAGCAAGTGCAGTCCCGTTTGGTTGCGCCCTTCGATGGTGTGGTTGGTCTTCGACAATTCAGCCTAGGTGAGTTGGTGCAGCCAGGCCAAGCCCTGGTGAGTTTGGTGTCATTAGCGGCGTTAAAAGTTGATGTGCCAATCGCTGAATCTGATGCTCGTTTACTCAAGGCAGGACAAGCCGTTGAGGTCACTATTCCGGCGCTCGATAATCTACAAGTCAGTGGTGTGGTTCAGGCGGTAGAGCCGCGTTTGGCGGAAGGCTCTCGTGCATTAAATGTCCGTGTGCGGCTGAATAATCGCGATGGCCGTCTGCAGCCAGGTATGACCGCTCGGGTGAATGTTGCAGTTGCAAAAGCTAGCACCGCATTGTGGTTGCCGGCTCAGGCAGTGGTCGCCAGAGCCGGTCGGTTTGTCGTTTTTCGTATTGATGGCGAGCAGGCAGTCGCGGTTAATGTAGAAACTGGCGTTCGCCAAAATGGCCAGGTGCAAATTCTTTCTGGCTTAAACGTTGGTGATGTTGTGGTGATGTCGGGTCAAAACAAACTCAATCGTGATCAGCAGCCGGTGCGAGTCGTTCCGTTAGCGGATAACAGCCCAGCGGAGTCTTAAGCCATGCGCATCGCAGAGGTCTGTGTCCAGCGCCCAGTATTGGCGATTGTGCTGAACTTGTTGGTAGTACTCGCCGGTGTAGTTGCGTTTGACCGTTTAACGGTGCGTGAATACCCCAATATCGATATGCCTGTGGTAACGGTAGCCACCACCTATCGTGGTGCCAGTGCCGCCATCATGGAATCAACGGTGACCAAAGTACTGGAAGATTCACTGTCTGGTATTGAGGGCATTGATTTTATGACCTCCACCAGTCGTGCTGAAAGCAGTCAAATTTCATTAACGTTTCGTTCAGATCGTGATGTCGATACGGCCGCTAGTGATGTCCGTGATCGGGTTTCGCGGGTGCGTCAGCGTTTGCCACAAGAAGTGGATGAGCCACAAATCAGCAAAGCGGAGGCAGATGCACAGCCAATTATCTGGCTGGCCTTATCGTCTGATCGTCATGATGGCCGCGAGCTGAGTGTGGTTGCCGACCGGCAGCTAAAGGACCGATTGCAAACGATTCCTGGTGTGGCGGATATCCGTATTGGTGGTGAGCGTCGCCCTGCCATGCGTGTCTGGTTAGATGCACCGCGTATGGCCAGTTATGGTTTAACCCCGGAAGATGTTGCGAACGCTTTGCGTCGACAAAATCTTGAGCTGCCTGCAGGTCGAATTGAAGGCGACATACGAGAATTTTCGGTGTTAGCAGCCACAGACTTAAATGAGCCTGAGCAATTTGCAGACATTATTTTAGGTGAGTTTTCTGGCCGACTATTACGTGTTGGTGATGTTGCAAGAGTGGAGTTAGGCGCTGAAGATGTTCGTCGTACAACACGCTTTAATGGCAAAGAAGGCGTCGGTATTGGCATTATTCGCTTATCGACTGCAAATCCGTTAGAGGTGTCTCAAGGCGTGCGTGATGCACTACCTGATGTGTTGGCGCAGTTGCCTGAAGGCATGACGTTTAACTTAGCGTATGACGCCTCTGTTTTTATTGACGAGTCGATCAAGCAAGTTGTGAAAACTCTACTTGAGGCAACCGTATTGGTTGTCTTAGTGATCTTCTTTTTCTTACGCACGCTACGTGCAACCTTGGTGCCATTGCTGGCGATTCCAGTTTCGTTGATTGGCGCTTTGGTATTCATGGCTGCCTTTGGTTTTTCAATCAATACACTCACGCTGCTGGCGTTTGTGTTGGCGATTGGTTTGGTGGTTGATGACGCCATCGTGGTGCTGGAAAATATTTATCGTCATATCGAAGAAGGAATGCCGCCGAAAGAAGCCGCCATGACCGGCATTCGAGAAATTGGTTTTGCCGTGGTTGCGATGACGCTGACACTGGTGGCGGTATTTGCTCCCATGGCGTTTAGTGAGGGGCGGACTGGTAAGTTATTTGCTGAGTTTGCGTTGACCTTAGCATCAGCCGTGTTGGTGTCTGGTTTCTGCGCGCTAACACTTTCACCGATGTTGTGTAGCCGTATTTTGCGTCCAGTGAAAGAGTTACCAGCGTGGTCGCAGCGCATTGAAAATGGCTTAGTCCGCTTAGGGGAAGGTTATCGCTCCTGGTTGTACCATACGCTGAATTGGCGCTGGAGTGTGATGCTGGGCACAGTGGTCTTAATGGCAACAGCGTTAGTGTTATTAAAAGCCCTACCCAGTGAGTTATCACCCACCGAAGACCGTGGTGTGATCATCAATATGGGCATTGGGCCAGAAGGCTCCACACCTGCTTATTTTGAGCCTTATACCCGTCAAGTTGAGGAGATTTATAAAACGCTGCCAGAGTGGGAAACCACTTTTATGATTACTGGCATTCCAGATGAAACGCGCTTTATGAGTTTTAATCGCTTCACACATTGGGATCAGCGCTCGCGGCGCACACAGGATATGGCCCCTATCTTGTCGAAAGCCTTGGCAGAGGTGCCGGGAGTGGTGGCGATTCCAGTATTGCCAGGGTCTCTGGGGCAAGGTAATCGCAGTAGTCCGATTGAGTTTGTGGTGCAGACCACAGCGAGTTATGACGAGCTCGGTCAAGTTATGGATGAGCTATTAGAGCGAGCTGCATCGAATCCAGGGCTGGTTAATCCAGTCAGTGATTTACGTCTGAATAAACCTGAGTTGTCGATTACGGTTGATCGTGATTTGGCGGCATTAGTTGGTGTTGGTGTTGATGCCATCAGTGGCGCGCTAGAGTCTTACTTAGGTGGGCGTGTGCTGGGTACATTCAAACTTGAGGGCAATCAATACGATGTCATCATGCAAATTGAGGATGCTCAGCGTCGTGAGTCCAGCGATTTGGCACAAATTTATGTGCGCAGCAGTGCTGGACAGATGATTCCGTTGGCCAGTCTGGTGAGCATTGAAGAGGCGGTCAGCCCATCGAGTTTAGGGCACTTTAATAAATTGCGCAGCGCCACCTTAAGTTCGAATTTGGCACCTGGTTATTCACAAGCCGATGCGATGGTGTTTTTACAAGATCAATTACGCGACCTGAATAACCCACAACTCAGTTATGACTGGTCTGGCCCTTCCCGCGAATTTTTATCCGCAGGTGCAACTTTGTTAACCACGTTTGTGCTGGCAATATTGTTTATCTACCTACTGCTGAGTGCGCAGTTTGAAAGTTTCCGTCATCCCTTTGTCATTATGCTGAGTGTACCCTTGGCCATGTTAGGCGCGCTGATAGCCTTGCATGCCACGGGTGGCTCATTAAACGTTTATAGCCAAGTGGGTTTGATTGCTTTGGTGGGCTTGATTACCAAGCACGGTATTTTGATTGTTGAGTTTGCCAATCAACGTGCACACAAAGGCGAAGCCTTATTAGATGCAGTGATTAATGCTTCAGTGCTGCGTTTGCGCCCCATTTTAATGACCGCCGCGACCATGGTGTTAGGTGCGCTCCCGTTGGCATTGGCCTCTGGCGCGGGCGCTGAAGTGCGTCAGTCAATTGGTTGGGTAATTGTCGGCGGCATGACCATTGGTACCATCTTTACGCTGTTTGTAGTGCCAGCAGCTTACCTATTGTTTAGTGCTGCTGCGGAACAAAACGAACCTGTGAGTGCTACAAAATAATGCAACGCCAGCGACCAGCTCATAACCCCGCGGAAGATTTGCTGCGTCAAACAGCTGCAAATGAGAAGTTGTTTTTGCGTCCTGATTTATCGGCATGGCGCAGTGATCACTGCAGTGGGGATCGGTTTTTTAATCCGGGGCCACGGGTGAGTCATGGCGCTGCTGATGCCTTGAAGTGGTTGGCTACACGCAAGCCAGCGCCATGGCCGCGTTGGGTCGATGCTAATGAGCCAAGTGTTGTTCCAGCAGATAGTTTTAGTGAAGACCTAAATGATTGGCGTGTGACCTTTATCAACCATGCCACAGTACTGTTGCAAATTGGCCCATGGAACT
>CAMTYC010000070.1:0-14494 GCA_947085865.1 uncultured Moraxellaceae bacterium | reverse complement strand
CCTGCTAATACCGCCTGCGCTAATGCAGTAAGCACAATGCCAAATACTACTGCGCGAGTCATGCCCCCGGCAGCGGCTAAGTAGCGTTCACCAGACTCAGAGCTTACTAGGCGTAGCGCATGCCGTAGCTGCTGCATGATTCTATCGCCATCACGGTAAAGGAAAAAAGCAGTGAAAATAGTCATTGAAAGCTTGGCTAAGTTGCGCCCAACCTCACCCGCTAAGAAACCTATCTGACCTAAGCCAATCCCAAAATTATTTCGTAAGTTTTCACGAATGGCATCAGGTTCATCATGCAGCAATTGCCATATTCGCTGCAGCTCTTGTGCTAACCAAGGGAAATACTGGGTGATGAAGTCTGGTGCTTGGAAGCTGTCCTGGTTGATTAAAGTGGCCAGACTTTTGAAAATTATTCGTACTTCCATTTGCAGGACTAGTAACAGCCAAGTGATAGGTCCTAAGGTGATCAAAGACAGCCCAACAGTCATCAATAGCGCCGCAATATTGCTGCGCCCTTTTAGAAGTCTTAATAAGCGCTGGTAAATGGGCCAGCTAACAAATACTAAAATCGCGGCCCAAGTAACCGAAATAATGAAGAGCTGTAAGACCTTGAAGCTTAAGAACACTAAGACAATCAGTGCGGCAAACATGGGTAGGCGTGAAAGTAGCGGCAATTGCGGCATAACGAATAACCCTTTAAACAACCAAAGTGTGGCTGCAGCTGGTTTTGATTATGGCCTAAATCATAAAAAAAGGGCGCTTACCGTTACCAGTAGCGCCCTTTTTTAATACCAAATGCTTAGAGGAAGTGGAAGTGTTCCGGCTCCATCTGCATCAGCGATTTGGTTGGCTTCAACATGCTGTCGGCATGTGCCTTGGCACGTGGTAACAGGCGATCGAAGTAGAACTCAGCAGTTTGAATTTTAGCCTGGTAGAACGCAGGCTCATCGTTGCCGCCCTTTTCCAGCTTCTCAAATGCTACTGCAGCCATCTGTGCCCAGAAGTAAGCCAATACGGCATAACCAGAGTACATCAGGAAGTCATTAGCAGCGGTACCAACGAGGTCACGATCTTTGCGAGCTTGCAACATGATACGGACAGTCAGGTAGTTCCACTGAGTAACGATTTTGCTTAGTTCCCAAACAAACGGACGCATTTGTTTGTTGGCTAAATTATCACGACAGAACTTAGCAATCTCGGCGGTAAAGTCACGTACTGCTTTGCCTTTAGTCGTCAACAACACCTTACGACCCAGCAAGTCTAGCGCTTGAATGCCTGTAGTGCCTTCATATAGCGTAGCGATACGAGCGTCACGAGCATATTGCTCCATGCCGTGTTCACTGATGTAGCCGTGGCCACCAAACACCTGCATACCTAAGTTGGAGGACTCAAGACCCAACTCAGTTAAAACACCCTTCAAAATAGGTGTTAAGAAGCCTAGCTTGTCATCCCAGTAGTCATAGGATTCTTTGTCACCGTTGGTAATGGCAATACCCATGTGGTCAGCCATTTTGGTGGCGTAATACAACATGGCACGACCGCCTTCAGCAACTGCTTTTTGAGTCAGCAGCATGCGGCGTACATCACCGTGGTGAATCAGCGCATCGGCAGGAGCATTAGGCTCTTTTTTGCCAGATAGGGCGCGCATGGAGCGACGCTCTTTGGCATATACGAGCGAGTTTTGGTAAGAAATTTCAGCAGCACCAATACCTTGAATTGAGGTGCCGATACGGGCGGTGTTCATGAAAGTGAACATGCACTCAAGGCCTTTGTTAGGTGGGCCAATGAGGAATGCTTTAGCGCCATCAAAGTTCATTACACAGGTTGCAGAAGCTTTGATGCCCATTTTATGTTCGATGTTGCCAGCAGTTACGCCGTTACGCTCACCAACACCACCATCTGCACTTGGCAGGAATTTGGGGATGATGAACAACGAGATGCCACGAGTACCAGCAGGTGCATCAGGCAAGCGTGCCAGCACAATGTGCACGATATTTTCAGTTAGGTCATGGTCGCCTGAAGAGATGAAGATCTTGGTGCCAGTTACTGAGTAACTGCCATCGCCATTGTCTTCAGCTTTAGTTTTTACCTGACCTAAGTCAGTACCGCAATGTGGCTCGGTTAAGCACATGGTGCCAGCCCAGATGCCTTCAACTAATGGCGGCATGTAGGTGCTTTTTTGCTCTTCTGTTCCGTGCAGCAGAATGGTGTTCATACAGCCAATCGACAGGCCAGGATACATGCCGAATGACCAGTTGGCGGTACCAATCATTTCGGCTTTTAACAATGCCATCGACATTGGCAGGTTTTGACCACCAAATTCGGCTGGATAATTAAGACCCTGCCAGCCACCGGCAACATATTGGTCATAAGCTTCTTTAAAGCCTTTAGGCGTGGTGACTTCACCGTTTTCAAAATGACAACCTTCTTGGTCGCAAGTTTGGTTCAGTGGGAACAACACGTCTTCACAGAACTTACCGCACTCTTCCAAAATGGCATCAACCACGTCTGGCGTAGCGTCTTCGCCATTAGGTAAAGAAGCATAATGTGCTGGGTAATCAAATACTTCGTTCAGCAAAAAGCGAACGTCACGGAGTGGGGCTTTGTACATTGGCATAATCATTCACCTTCATTGGGTGCGGAAAACTTGGGCTTTATAGTTCATAAAGCCCAAGAGTACATTGGCAGGAATGCATGCATGACCCGTCATATGGGTAAATTAGACAACTGTCTAAGCACTAACCACGGGTGTTTAAGAGAGTTGTGAAATATCCGCCACACGCAAAAACAATGTACGCAACCATGACAATAGGCGTAATCGATTACCGCGTACAGCCATGTCGTCGGCCATTACCATGACATTGTCAAAAAACGCATCAACGGGGTCACGTAACGTAGCTAACTTAGTTAAGGCTTGATTGTAGTCGCCGGCAGCATAAAGAGGCATGACCTCTGCAGCTAAGCGACTCACGGCATCGGCCAGCACTTGCTCCGCGCCCGGGCTTAATAAGCTGCGCTCAATTTCGCCACCAGGCACGCTTTCTTTGGCCAAAATATTCGACACACGCTTATTAGCCGCCGCCAAAGCAGCTGCTTCAGGCAGGTCGCGGAAGTAGGCCACAGCCTTGACGCGTTTATCAAAGTCACTAGCCACAGTCGGTCGACAAGCTTGTACCGCTAAAATCACATCCGTGCTAATGCCCTGCTCTTCATACATGGCACGATAACGACCCAGTAAGAATTCAAAGACATCATCGGCTGTGGTGCTTACAGATAGTGCGGCACCGTGTTGCTCACAGGCACTGCGAACCAGTTTGGCAAGGTCTACGTTTAATTCGCCATCAATCAAGATACGTAACACACCGAGAGCAGCACGGCGTAAAGCAAAGGGGTCTTTAGAGCCCGTTGGCGGCTGGCCAATACCAAAAATACCAGTCAGGGTGTCTAGCTTATCGGCTAAAGCAACGGCTTGCCCGGTACTTGTGGTTGGCAGGCTGTCACCGGAAAAGCGCGGCAAATATTGCTCGTTAAGAGCTAAGGCGATGTCATCAGCTAGGCCTTCGTGACGAGCATAGTGATAACCAGCAATGCCTTGCAGCTCTGGGAATTCACTGACCATCTCAGAAGCCAAGTCGGATTTACTGAGCAGGCCAGCTATGCGTGCATGCTCTGCATTCCCACCAATTTGTGTAGCAATAACAGCTGCTAAGGCTGAAACACGTTCGGCCTTTTGATAAACCGAGCCTAGCTGCGCTTGGAACACCACATTACGCAGGCGCTCATTGCGCTCCGCCAAGGTGATTTTTTTGTCTTGATTAAAGAAAAACTCTGCATCGGTTAAGCGTGGACGGACCACCTTTTCATTGCCAGCAATAATCTTTTCTGGTGCAGAGGATTCAATATTGGCCACAGTAATAAACCTAGCCATAAGCTGCTGCTGATTATCGACTAAACAGAAGTATTTCTGGTTATCTTGCATGGTCGACACCAGTGCTTCTTGCGGCACGCTTAAAAAGCGCGACTCAAATGAGCAAACCAAAGGTACAGGCCACTCTACTAATGCGGTGACTTCGTCAAGCAAGCCCGACGGCATTAGCGCCTGCCCACCTTCTTTCCGCGCTAACTCATTGACCTTATTGGTGATTAATTCGCGGCGTTCAGCGAAGTCAGCAACTACATGGGCATCACGCATCATGTTTAAGTAATCACCGGCCTGATTGATGACCACCGCTTGTGGGTGGTGAAAGCGGTGACCATAGCTGGTGCGCCCGCTGCCTATATCAAGTAATTTCGCCGGAACCACTTGATCACCATAAAGCATAACTAACCAATGCATCGGGCGAACAAACTCTACTCGCGACGCACCCCAGCGCATGCGTTTGGCTACCGGCAGATTCTTAAGCGCGGTATCAAAAATGGCAGGTAATAAATCGAGCGTATCGACACCCTGGATGGATCTCACTAAGCGTAGTTTTTCACCGCTATGATCGAGTTCATCAACTTCGACGCCATTTTTGCGTGCAAAACCAAGTGCTGCTGGTGTTGGCTTGCCTTCACTGTCAAAGGCGGCCTTTACTGGCGGGCCATCCATGCTAATGGTGCGGTCGGCTTGTTTGGGCGCTAATGCTCTGATGTAAATACTCAAACGACGAGGCGCAGCATAAAACACTACCTCCTCATGAGTAATACCTGCTTTGCTTAGGCCGTCGACAACACCCGCATGTAGCGCTGTTGCCAGTGTCAGCAAGGATTTGGGCGGCAGCTCTTCGCCACCAATTTCAAATAAGAAATCTGGATGGCTCATGCTGACTGCTCCTGTTTTGCAAATACTTGCGCCATCACTTCATCACGCAGTTCGGCGGCAGCCATGGGAAAACCTAAGGCGGCACGCGCATCAAAATAGCTCTGTGCCACAGCACGAGCCAAGGTGCGAACACGCAAAATATAACGCTGACGTTCAGTGACCGAAATGGCACGACGGGCATCTAGCAAATTAAAGGTATGTGAGGCTTTTAGCACAAACTCATAGGCTGGCAATGGCAGCTTTAGCGCCATGATGCGATTGGATTCGGCTTCATACAAATCAAATAACTTAAACAGCTCAGCGACATTGGCGTGTTCAAAGTTATAGGTCGATTGTTCGACTTCGTTTTGGTGAAACACGTCACCATAAGTCACTTTGCCAAATTGGCCATCAGTCCAGACTAAGTCATATACCGAGTCAACACCTTGCAGGTACATGGCTAAGCGTTCTAGACCATAGGTGATTTCACCAGTGACCGGGTAGCACTCTAAGCCGCCTACTTGCTGAAAATAAGTGAACTGGGTTACTTCCATACCATTGAGCCAAACTTCCCAGCCTAGGCCCCAAGCGCCCAGTGTTGGTGACTCCCAGTTGTCTTCGACAAAACGAATATCGTGCACGGTGGGGTCAACACCGATATGTCGTAATGAGTCCAGATACAGCTCTTGGATATTGCTTGGGTTAGGCTTTAACACCACTTGGAATTGGTAATAATGCTGTAAGCGATTGGGGTTTTCACCATAACGGCCATCGGCTGGACGGCGCGATGGCTGAACATAAGCAGCATTCCAAGTTTCCGGGCCAATGGCGCGTAAAAACGTGGCAGTGTGGAATGTGCCTGCGCCCATTTCCATATCGTATGGCTGCAAGATGACGCAGCCCTGTTCAGCCCAGTAATTTTGCAGCGCTAGAATTAAGCCCTGAAAGGTTTGAATGGGCTGTGAAGTGCTAGTCATGGTGTGAGTCCCCAACGCGAAGCGCGCAGTATAACGTCCCTTATAAAATCATGCAGTGCGCCATTGCTTGATGCAGCCAATGCTTAACCAAATAAGGGTGAGCGGAAGAGCCAAATAGAATACAGAAACTAGTGTTGGCAGCGCTGCGCTATCGTTGCTCTGCATAACCAGATAACAAACATAACCAATATACCAAGCCAGTAGCATGGCACCGCGAGCTCGCGAAATACTAAAGCCAATATAAAACAGCGGTAAACACAGCAGCGAAATTGCCAGCATGACTGGAATATCAAACTGCAATGCTTCTGCTGCAACACGAATGCCATCCGGTGCAACTAAGGCGCTGATGCCTAAGACGGAGAAGATATTAAAGATGTTGCTACCGACAATATTGCCAATCGCAATGTCACGCTCACCTTTAATTGACGCCATCACACTGGTGGCTAACTCGGGTAATGATGTGCCAATGGAAACAATGGTTAGGCCAATAACTAGCTCTGATATGCCTAGGCTACGGGCAAACATAACGGCGCCATCAACTAACCAAGTAGATCCCAGCACTAACATGGCAAGACCCACAACAATAAAGCCAACGCTTTTTAATGGGTGTGCTTTAGCTTCTTCATCAATCTCAACTTCTGCGATAACCGCAGCGGCAATTGCTTTATTTTTGCGAGATAGATGCAGTAAAAATCCGATATAGGCCAGTAGGCCTAGCGATAGTAGTAAACCATCCCAGCGGCCTAAGCGCCCATCAAGTGCTAAGGCAGCCATCACTAAGGAAGCGCCAATCATAACTGGCACATCAATACGTACGAGCTGGCGCTGTACAACTAGTGGAGCCGCGACTGCGGATAGACCTAGGATCAGCAACACATTACAAATATTACTGCCCACCACATTGCCAAGAGCAATATCTGACTGCCCTTGCAATGCTGAATTAATGCTAACAGCAAGCTCAGGGGCACTGGTACCAAACGCTACAACAGTTAAACCTATGATCAGTGGCGCAATACCAAAACTACCAGCTAAGGTTGCAGCGCCTTTAACCAAAACATCTGCACCAATTGTTAACAAGCCTAAACCTACAACAAACAGCACAATGGTTAAAACGTCCACAGAGTGACTCCAAGCAAATGAAAAAAAGCGGGCCGGTATTAACCGACCCGCTTTGGGCATGCTGAGTTTAACGCCAAGTCGAAAGCTTGGCGATTAGTTACTACAGCTTAATTACATCCAAAACTACAGAAGATTTGCTATCAACCAAAATGGCACGATCTTGCACGATAATCACTTGGCTGCCTTCTACTTTAGGACCAAAACCAACGGCGGCAGATGTGTCTACTTTTGTGCCGGCAGCAGCAATATTGGCATCCAGTTTTGCACCAGCTTTAACGTCACGCTTCCAGCCTGATGGCAACGTGTTTGTCATGCGGTTAGTGATGGCACTAAAGAAGCCAGCTTGACCTTCTGATTTTGCTTTGCCTGCTTGATAGGCACGTAATGCAGCACGATCAGTAGCGGCGAATTTAGCGTTGGCGTTTGCATTTGCTTGTGCATTGGCGCTGGCGTTTGAGCTGGCATGAATTTTAGAGTTTGCGTTAGCTTGTGCAGTGGCAGCTTTTTCTGAAGCGGCGGCCTTACCAGCAGCAGCACGTTCAGCAGCAGCATCTTTGGCGGCATTTGCACGGTCAGCAACTGCTGCTTTAGAGGCAGCGGCTTGGTCAGCAACGGCCTGTTTGCTGGCAGCAGCAGCTGCGGCAGCTTGTTCTTTGCTGGCTTTTGCAACGGCAGCAGCTTCCGCTGCTTTTTGAGCGTCAGCAGCGGCTTTGCCTTCTAACTGAACAGAAGCGCCGGGCAATGAAACAGATGCACCAGCACCAGTACTTACGCTAATAGCATGAGCCGAACCAGTGGCTAATAACAATGCGGTTGCGGTAGAAAGAACGACAGACTTTGACATGACTAAACCTATTATTTTTTAACGAAGGTGGTGTTGAAACGACAGTAATGTACACCGGTTGACTTATTGATGTAATTATTTTGCAACCAGAGCATTTTTTTCAAAGCGCAAGCCAGCCAGGCCAGAAAGCATAAATTGACGGATATTGTTGTGATCTGTGCCATCAGGTGATGCTAGAACGTCACGATAAAAGCGACCAAAGCATAGCAAAACATCTTCTGCTGAAAGTTGAGTAAGCAAACCGAACGCAAAAATACGACAGGATCCCTCATTCGTTCCAGCGGCATTGTGTTGATTGCCATTTTGGAAGGCTGCCGGCTGATAGTCGTAATTTGCTGCAATAAATGCTTGGGCATCTTCAAAGTCTAGGGTTTGCTGGCGTAAGCCCAGCAACAGCTCGTTTAACAACATGTTGTGCCTCGTGGTCCGATGAATTGGGCGCAATAATACGGCGAATTGCAGGTGTTTTGTCCGCTTTGTATTACAATCCGCCCACGTAAACTGAACTTCACCCTAATAAATATGAGGCCTGTTATGTCTTCTTTTGATCAAGCCGAGCTCGAGCTATTTCGAGACAATGTTCGCCGCTTTTTAGAAAATGAAATTCAACCACACTATGAACAGTGGGAAAAAGAGGGCTGGATGCCGCGCGAATACTGGCACAAATTAGGCGAAAACGGCCTGCTCTGTGTTGATATGCCTGAGCAATATGGCGGGTCCGGCGTGTCATTCCACTTCTCCATGGTGGTTAACAATGAAATGTCACATATGGGGTTATGTTCGTTAGCCACAGCCATCAGTGTGCATTCCGATATTTGCGCCCCTTATGTTGAGCACTTGGCTTCTGACGAACTTAAAGCGCATTGGTTACCACGTATGGCTTCGGGTGAAGCAGTTTGTGCTATCGGCATGACCGAACCGGGTGCAGGCTCGGACTTGGCCGGCATTCGTACCAGTGCGGTGCGTGATGGTGATTTTTATGTCGTGAACGGTTCAAAAACCTTTATCTCCAACGGTCAGCACGCTGACATCGTTGTGATGGCGGTAAAAACAGATGCATCCGCTGGCGCTAAAGGCGTGTCATTGTTGTTGATTGATACCTCGCTACCTGGCTTCTCAAAAGGTCGCAAACTGGAAAAAATGGGCCTGCACTCACAAGATACGTCTGAATTGTTTATGGACAATGTACGTGTACCGGTTGAGTGTTTGCTGGGTGAAGAAGGCAAAGGCTTTGCTTATATGATGAATGAGCTGCCACGTGAGCGCTTAAACATTGCCGTCACGGGTGTGGCTGCTGCTGAAGGTACATTGGCACGCACTTGCCAGTATGTACAAGAACGTAAAGCATTTGGTAAGCCATTGGCACAATTGCAGAACACACGTTTCACCTTGGCTGGTTGCCATGCTGAAATCTTGGCATGTCGCGCTTTTGTGGATCGTTGTATTGATCTTCATGCTGAAGGCAAGCTCGATATTCCAACCGCGGCAGCAGTTAAGCTGTATGCCACGGAGCTGCAAGGCAAAGTAGCCGATGCCTGTCTTCAAATGCACGGTGGTTATGGTTATATGCTGGAATATCCTGTGTCACGTGCTTACATTGATGCGCGTATTCAGCGCATTTACGGTGGCGCCAGCGAGATCATGAAGGAAGTGATTGCGCGTGAAATCTTGGGTCGTTAAGGCTTAAGTACTGACTAAGCCAGGCAGCGTGTTATTCAGCCGCTGTCTGGCTTTTTTGTGCCTGTAAAAAACTGCGCAAAATACGCTGCTCAATAGTGACGCGCTCATTAATCGGTGTTGGCAGCTGTAAGTGCAGTCCTATGCACTCATGATCGCTTAACACCATACGCAAACGCGGCACTAATGCAGGTGCGCCCAAGCCATAACGTCGTTGAAAGTCTCGTGCATGCTTAACCATGTCGCTGGAGTATGGTGTGATGGCTTCTCTAGCGGCGGCTAACATCACTGCTTCGGCCTTTTGCCAGTCGTCTTCGCGTCGAATATTGACGTGTATGGTGTGAATGACAAAACGCCCTAACCCACTTTCATTAAACGCCGGGTGAGACAGTAATAAGCTATTGGGGATGGTGACGAGTCGCCCTACGGTGCCTTTGTGAGCAACCGCTTGGTTGGACTCAATCAAGGTTGTTGATAACAGATCGGTATCAATGACCTGGCCCTTCAGGCCGTTGATCTCAATGCGATCACCAATCGAATAGGCATTTGTGCTGGTACGGTAAAGTGAGCCCAAAAGACACAAAATCATTTCACGCGTAGCCAATACTAATGCTGCAGCAATGGCGACCATGGACAGTGCCACGGTTTGAATTTCGCGCGCCCAAATCAGCATGATGCCCATTAAGAACAGCAGGAATGTGGCATTGCGTACACTGACCAACCAGCGTCGCTTCATGTCGGGTTCTAGTGCATCACGACGCAGAATAGCGCGGCGCAAGGCATAACGAATGCCTAACAATACCGAACCAAACACGAAGGTGATGATCAGGTCACGAATAAAGCCTTCATGAAGAAGTTCGGGCAGAACAAAAGGCATGATGTAGTCCTAAGGAAGCTTGGTTAGCAATGCATAATAAAAGCCGTCGTGCCCATTAATTTCTGGCAACAACTGGCGGCCTTGTGGGCGCCATTGGCCTGGCATCTCGCTAGCTAGCTGCATCGGCAGCGTTTGTGCCTTAGCAGTACGCGCCAAAAACGCCGTGATTTGGTCTTCGTTTTCGGCTTTTAGTAATGAGCAGGTGGCATACAGCAATCGGCCGCCAGGCTTTAGCGTTTTCCACAAGGTGTCTAAAAGCTGCCGTTGTATTGCCACCGTTTGTGCGATGTCGGTCGCACGACGTAAAAGCTTGATGTCAGGATGACGGCGAATAACACCGGTAGCACTACAGGGCGCATCTAATAAAATGGCATCAAACAACTGGCCATCCCACCATGAGTTTAGGTCCTGTGCTTCTGCACATTTAATTTGCACGTTGGCCGCTTGTTGACCACCGGCGCGACTTAAGTTCTCACGCACACGCCCTAGGCGTTCGGCATCATTATCCAAAGCCACTAGCGCGGCCACATCAGCTTGCAACTCATAAAGGTGGGCGGTTTTGCCGCCAGGGGCAGCGCAGGCATCAAGCACACGCTCACCCGCGACGGGGTTCAACAAGCAGGCGGCAAGTTGTGCGGCTTCATCTTGTACAGAGACATCCCCTTCGACCAAGCCTGGCAACGAAGAAATAGGCGCTGGCGCGGTTAAGCGAATGCCATCGGGTGAAAAACGGGTGGCTTCAGCGGGTAAACCTGCAGACTGCCATTCTGCTAATAAAGCATCACGTTGATGTCGACCACGATGCACACGTAAAGTGGTTGGCGCGGCGCTGTTATTGGCATGAATGATGGCATTAGCTTCATTGGGCCAGTCGGCTTGTATCGCACGTAACAACCAAGCGGGATGAGCATGCTCTTGAATGCTGGCAGCTTGAACTAACTCGGCTTCACGGCGCTGTAAATTACGCAGCACACCATTAATAAAGCCGGTTAGTTTATGCATGCCCAGCTCACGTGCCGCCTCAACTGTTTCGGCCAACGCAGCATGGTCTGGAATACGCATAGCCAATAGTTGGTGAGCGCCAAGCAGTAATAACGCTTCTACCGTATGGTCTTTGGTGGCGCGCTGCAGTAGCGGCTTAATCAGGGTGCGATAATAAATAGCATGGCGTGCGGTGCCCTGCACAAGTTCTTGCAGTAGGCCAATGTCTTCTCGACGACAGGCTTGTTGAGCGATAGGTAGGGTGACGCTTAATGAGCGTTCGCCAGCTAATGTAGAACTTAACGCTTTGGCAGCAAGGGCGCGAACCCCCATCGGTTTACGGCTCATGAGCCAAACATCCGGCCGGCTTGCAACTCATCACGTTTGGACTTTAGCAGCTCACTCAAGGCCAACGCCTTGCCGCCTGGCAACTGCATCATTTCAATTTGCAACACAGTACCTTCTCCTGCAGCGACAACTAACGATTTTTTCTCGGTACGAATAATCATGCCGGGGCTTGCCGTGGTGGTTTCATCTTTGATGCGTTTGGCCAACCAAATCCGCACGGGTTGACCGTTTAGTGTGGTGTGCGCAACGGGCACGTTATTAAATGCACGCACTTGGCGAGCAATGGCTTTAGCGGGTTGTTGCCAATTAATGAGCGCTTCTTCTTTACTTAATTTGGCGGCGTAAGTTGCCTGTGAACTATCTTGTGGCTCAGGCACTAAAGCCTGACGCTCATAAAGATCATCGACTACGGCTAAAAGTGCGTCGCCGCCCAATAGCGCGAGTCGATCATGCAAGCTCGCACCGGTATCACTATTTGATATGGGGCATTCGGCCTTATAAAGCATGGCGCCGGTATCTAGTCCTGCATCCATTTGCATAATGGTGATGCCGGTGGCTTTATCACCAGCCAAAATGGCGCGCTGAATCGGCGCAGCACCGCGCCAGCGCGGCAAAAGGGAAGCGTGCACATTAATGCAACCTAGGCGCGGAATATCCAGCACACTTTGTGGCAGCAACAAGCCATAGGCGGCAACCACCATCAAATCCGGTTTGAGCGCGGCGAGTTCGGCCTGAGTGTCTACATCACGCAACGTTACCGGCTGATAAACCGGCAGATTATGCTCAAGCGCAAGCGCTTTAACGGCACTAGGCTTGAGGTTGCGTCCGCGCCCTGCTGGGCGATCAGGTTGGGTATAAACGGCGATGATGTCGTGTTGTCCTTGCAGGAGAGCACGCAGACTTTCAGCTGCGAACTCGGGTGTACCTGCAAAGACGATGCGCAAGTGACTTTCCAATTGGAAACCTATGTAGTGAGAAGATTAGGCACGGCTACGGTGCAGTTTTTCCAGTTTGGCTTTGATGCGTTGACGCTTCAAGCTCGAAATATAGTCAACGAACAATTTACCATCGAGATGGTCAATCTCATGCTGAATACAGACCGATAATAAGCCATCAGCCATAAAACTGATGGGCTGACCTTCTAAATCCTGAGCATTTACTTGGATTTGATCAACGCGCTCAACAGTTTCGTAAAAGCCGGGCACTGACAAACAGCCTTCGTCATACGGTTTGGTGTCGTCGTTTACGCGCTCAAAACTCGGGTTGATTAAAACCTTGGGCTCATTCTGCTCTTCGCTGACATCCAGTACCAGCATACGAATATGACGATCGACTTGAGTGGCCGCTAGACCAATGCCTGGTGCGGCATACATGGTTTCTAACATGTCTTGCGCCAGTTGACGCAGGCTGTCGTCAAACTGTGACACAGGCTTTGCCACCGTACGCAAACGGGGATCAGGAAACTCAAGAATTGGCAGTAGCGCCATGTTGACCTCGGGCAGTGGCGAAAACCACACACCATGACTAGAACTAAAGGAAGATCACATTATAAGCAAGGTCGGGGCGTGTTGCGACCTTATGGAGCTTAAACACTATGAAAGATGCAGCAGATGCTGTCGCCGCATATCTATTATCAGGTCAAAACGCGGTGTTGTTTCGTAAGTTATTGCACACTTTTGGTTCATATCGGGCGGTAATGTCGGCATCTGCAGCAAAGTGGGAGGCGCTTTCCATGGAGGCGGCAGCCCGCAAAAAGGCATGGCCTAAAGGACAGCTGGTGCGCGAGCTGTACCAGCAATGGCAAAAAACATTGGCGTGGTTGGCGCTAGAAGGCAATCAACTATGGTTAGCAGATCAACAGCCACTAACAGGCGCATTGGCGCAAGTGATTAGTGAGGACGATATTGCACCCTTGTTGTTTTTACGCGGCAACCTCGATGTGTTGTATTTACCGCAGATAGCCATAGTTGGTAGTCGTGCTGCCAGTCAATATGGCTTGGCGTTAGCGCATTCTATGGCAAGAGATTTAGCAGAAATGGGGCTAACCATTAGTAGCGGCTTAGCCAGTGGCATTGATGCTGCTGCGCATCAAGGTGCTTTAAGTTGCTCTGGCCGAACCTTAGCCGTCATGGGCTGCGGATTGGATCGATGTTATCCGCCTCGTAATCGTTATTTGCAGGAACAAATTGTTGAGGCGCAAGGCTTGTTAGTGTCTGAGTTTGTACCGGGAATGCCACCACTGCGCCACCATTTTCCACGACGAAATCATGTCATTAGCTGCTTAAGCATGGGTGTTTTAGTGGTTGAGGCAGGCAAAAAAAGTGGCTCTATGATTACCGCCAAAGCGGCGGCGGCCTTAAGCCGACAGGTATGGGCCCTGCCCGGCTCGGTGCACAGTGTGCAGTCTGCTGGTTGCCATCAATTAATTCGTGATGAGCTGGCGCGATTGGCCTGCAGCGCACATGAGGTTTTGAGTGACTGTTTGCCGACGTTGTCGACTTGGTATGGTTATAGTGCGACAACGACGCAGCAATCATTGCAGCAATCATTCGCCAAGCCTAGTGTTATCGGGCAGGCGATATTGGATGTGATGGGCTGGGAGCAGATGTCGTTAGACAGCATCATAACGCGCATGCCAAGTCAGTCGGCATCTAGCATTATGACCAGCTTAGGTGAACTTGAAGTACAAGGCTGGGTAAACGCGACATTGGCGGGTTATCAACGAGCGTTAAGCTGATTTAGGTTAAACTTCTGGCAGATTTTTATACTGCTAGAGGTTAGTCAGACGTTATGCCCTCGGTCGCATCATACTTTCACTTAAAACAAGCCGCTGCCCTTATGCATGAAGGTGGGGTTGTTGCGTATCCAACAGAGTCAGTTTGGGGTTT
>CAMTYC010000069.1:0-15499 GCA_947085865.1 uncultured Moraxellaceae bacterium | reverse complement strand
TGCCTTAGACTCGAGGCCATCAGCATTCAACAAGAAGGTCTCTATGAGCGATAAACATCAGCCTTTACGAAAAGATGTACGCCTTCTCGGTGAGTTATTAGGTGAAGTGCTTAGTGCACGCTCGGGGCAGTCCGCGTTTGAACGCATAGAGTCACTTCGACAAACTGCGCAGTTGGTGGTGTCGGGTGATGCGGCTGCAGCAAAGACCTTGGCTGGTGTTTTATCGAGTGCCGATACACAAGAGCTGCATGAGGTAGGGCGTGCGTTTTCGCATTTTCTGAACTTAGCCAATATTGCTGAACAGTATCACAGTATTCGTTTGGCTCGTGAAAGCTATCCAGGCGATATGCTGGCGCCTGCCATCGAATCATTTAAGCAAGTGCTTACAACATTAAAGAGCGCTGGCTTAAGTAATGCCAAAATTGCTAACACGGTTGCAGATCTAGCCGTTGAGTTGGTTTTGACGGCACATCCCACAGAGGTTACTCGGCGCACCTTGATTCAAAAGCATGATGAGATTGCTGAGAGCCTGTCACGACTAGATACCAGTCGACTATCGGGCCTAGCGAATAGCTCTGAAGAAATGGCGTTAGCTCGTTTGGTTTTAGCGGCATGGGAAACAGATGAGATTCGTGCACAACGCCCAACACCTGTTGATGAGGCAAAGTGGGGTTTTGCCACGCTAGAGACCAGCCTTTGGTTTGCAGTCCCTGATTGCTTGCGAGCACTTGATGCTGCCATGCAAGCGGTTTTGGGTGAGCGCTTGCCGCTGAATGTTGCACCACTACGACTAGGCTCTTGGATGGGGGGAGATCGTGATGGTAATCCCTTTGTGACGCATAAAGTCACACAAGAGGTACTGTTGTTGGCACGTTGGATGGCCCTAGATTTGTATTTACGTGATGTTGATGCATTGCGCAGTGAATTGTCGGTGTCGCGTTGCGGACAGGCTATTCGTGATCGCGTGGGTGACGATTCACGGGAGCCTTATCGTGATTGGTTAAAACAGATTCGTGATCGTTTGCAGCAAACCCAGCAGGCTGTTAATGATGAAATTGTCGGGCGCGCAAGTAACAACCAGCAAGGTTACAGCAGTACTGATGAACTACTGAGCGATTTTGTCTTGTGTTACGACGACTTGGTCGACATGGGCTTGTCGCGTTTAGCAGAAGGTCGTTTGGTCGATATTATTCGACGCTTGCATTGTTTTGGCTTGCCGCTGCTGCGTTTGGATATTCGTCAAGAGTCAACGCGTCATGCTGAGACCATGTCTGCTATCACTCGCTATCTGGGTCTAGGCGACTACATGGTTTGGGATGAGACGGCGCGTCAGCAGTTTCTTATTGCAGAGTTAGCAAACCCTCGCCCTTTATTACCTAGCCATATTTGGCATACCAACCAGTCACCACTCTTTAATGATGAGGTGATGGAGGTTTTAGCCACTTTTAAAATGCTGGCAGAGCAGCCCAGCGAGGCTTTAGGTGCTTATGTTATTTCTATGGCGCATCAGGCTAGTGATGTGTTGTTGGTTAAGTTATTTATGCACAAAGCAGAAATGTCCAACCCGATGCGGGTGGTGCCTTTGTTTGAAACCTTTGACGACTTGGCAAATGCGCCTGACTGTTTGCGTGCGTTATTAACACTGCCTATTTATTGTGAGCTCATTAATGGCCAGCAAGAGGTCATGATTGGTTATTCAGACTCCACTAAGGATGCGGGTTTATTAGCGGCTGCTTGGGCGCAGTACCAGGCCCAGGAAGGTTTGGCCAATGTTGCGGCTGAGCATAATGTGCGTTTGGTGTTATTCCATGGTCGTGGTGGCACGGTAAGTCGTGGTGGTGCGCCTACGCGTCAAGCGCTGCGCTCTCAGCCGCCGGGTACCGTGAATGGCGCCTTACGGGTGACTGAGCAAGGCGAAATGATTCGGATGAAGTTTGGCTTGCCCACTGTTGCCATTAGCAATTTGGCGCAGTATTTAATTGCAACACTGGAGGCTACTTTGTTGCCGCCTCCAATAGCTGAGCCAGGCTGGCGCGACATGATGTCGTTATTGAGTGATGTGTCTAAGCGCGTTTTTCGTCAGCAAATTCGTCAGGACCAAGTGTTCATTGACTATCTACGTACGGTCACACCAGAACAAGAGCTGCAGCTCTTGCCCTTAGGTTCTCGCCCAGCACGACGAACTGTGGGCGGAGGTGTGGAGACTTTGCGCGCTATTCCGTGGGTATTTGCTTGGACGCAAATTCGCTTGATGTTGCCGGCATGGCTGGGGGTATATGAAGCCATGCGTGAAGCCGAAGACAAGTATGGCGCCGATACCTTGCAGCATATGGCTAAGAACTGGCCTTTCTTTAGCGGTCTAATGGATATGCTGGAAATGGTGATGGCAAAGTCAGATTTTGCTATTGCGGAGCAATATGAAGCACAGCTAACCAATCGTGAGGACTTGCGAGCTTTAGGCACTAAGCTGCGTGAGACTGTGCAGGAGTTGGCAAAACTATTAACCAATTATACCGATGCTGAACCATGGTCTGAGCGTAATGCGATTTTGGCGCAATCGATACGTTTGCGACGTGCTTATTTGTTACCGCTGCATTTATTGCAGGCCGAGCTGATGTTGCGACGTCGACAATGGTTGGTGGTTAACCCTGATCATGAGCGCAGTCCACATGACCACGCCTTGATGGTCACTATGACCGGCATCTCGGCAGGGTTGCGTAATACCGGTTAGTTAACTCACGCCGATGACAAAACGGATGCCGACCAATACCAACACGACGCCAAAGGCGCGTTTGAGTTTGGCGGCAGGCAGTTTGTGCGCAGTGCTGGCACCAAAGTGGGCAAAAATTAGGCTTGTAAGTGCTATTCCAAGCAGTGCTGGCCAATAGACATAACCTGTGGCCCCTGACGGCAGGGAGTTAAGACCCCAGCCACTGATTATAAAGCCTGCGCTACCAGCTAGTGCAATGGGAAAGCCCGCTGCGGCGGCTGTACCCACCGCGCGCTGAATCCGCACACCATGATGGCAGAGGTAGGGCACCATCAAACTGCCGCCACCGATTCCAAAAATAGCAGAGGCCACACCAATGACTCCGCCAGCAGCAAATAGCGGCGCGCCAGTTGGAAGTGGTTGCTGAATAACATCTGGTTTTTGTGCTTTTAACATTTGCCAGCCTGTCCATAATGCAAAAACACCAATGACTAGTTGTAAAACACGTGCTGGCAATTGATGCGCAATCTGTGCACCTAGCAATGCGCCGACCATGAGAGCAGGAACAAATCGTTGTAGTACTGACCAGTCCACGCCACCTTTTTGATGGTGGGTGCGAATGGAGCTGGTGGCTGTGAGGACAATACTAGCGAGCGATGTGCCTACCGCTAAGTGGGTGCTAACTTCGGGTGTGAGTCCCTGCCAGTGAAAGCTCAAAATAAGGGCTGGCACAATGATCATGCCGCCGCCAATGCCTAATAGGCCAGCTAAAAAGCCGGCAAATACGCCAGTGAATAAGTACAGCAGCCAAGGTAGAAGTGCTTCCAAAGAATTCACCAAATTGAAATATAACTGTCACAGGGTCTACATCTGTTTATTCAATACTGCGGGCATGAAAAAGTCAGTAGAGAGACAGATAATGAGCGAACAGATCTTCGCACAAGGCAGCGTAAAACCAACCAGCAATGTTCATTCTATATTGCCGGCCGCTTCAGTGGCAGATCGTCAAAAGCCACGTTTTGAAGTTGGTTTCGCGATTACAGCAGAACAGGTTGCTGCCGCGCAACGCTTACGTGCTGAAACCTTTGGTGAAGAGTACGGTATTGATTGCAGCGCTACCGGTGGCTTAGATATTGATGCCTACGACGCCTTCTGTCAGCACATTAATGTCTATGACGTTGCGAATAACAATCAAATTATTGCGACAACACGCTTGTTATCAGATGAGTCTGCGAAATTAGCAGGCGGTTTTTACTCTGCACAAGAGTTTGATTTAAGTGCTATTGAGCGCTTGCCGGGCAAAGTGTTGGAGATTGGTCGTACCTGTGTGCATAAGGACTATCGCTCAGGCGCAGCCATAATGGTGCTTTGGTCAGCCTTGGCAGAACACATGATCGAAACGGGTTATCAATACCTGATTGGCTGTGCCAGCATTAGTTTGGCTGATGGCGGTACAACCTTGGCTAGTGTGATGCCTACCTTGCGTGAAAAACACTTCGTGGGTGATGAGCTGCGTGTTAGCCCTAGCCGTGAAATTTTGTTGTCGTCGGCCACCACGGGTAAGGTCAGCGTGCCGCCGTTATTAAAAGCATATTTGCGCATGGGTGCACGTATTGGCGGTGAAGCGTGCTGGGATCCAGACTTTAATTGTGCCGATGTGTTTATTTTAATGGATGTACAAGCGCTCGCAGGAAGGTATGCTCAGAAGTTCTTAAAGACTGCCTGATATGAGATATCGTGAGCCGAGCACCCAGAATCCGCCATTCGCATCCTGCTATCGTGATTAATCCATCCTTAAGCCTTGGCCTAGTTTGGCGGCTGTTGTTACTAGGCTGCCATATTATACTGGGCGTGTTAATTGCCGCCGTAGTGGGCATGTTCATTTTTAAAAATGTGGCTTGGCATGCCCCGATTATTCGTTGGTGGTTACGTCGCCTGTGTTCGGTGCTCAACTTAGAAATCCATATTCAAGGACAACCTTGCAATGATTCGCGTGCGTTGTGGATTAGCAATCATGTGTCTTGGATGGACATTCCAGTTTTAGGCAGTATTCGTTCGCTAAACTTTTTATCTAAAGCGGAAGTGGCCAAGTGGCCATTGATTGGTAGTTTGGCAAGAGCTGCTGGCACCTTGTTTATTCAGCGAGGTTCAGGCGACGCTGAACGTGTGAAAGATCAAATTGTCGAAGGGGTGAATGCCAATCGTCGGGTGCTATTTTTCCCTGAGGGCACCACGACTGATGGTTTTGCAGTTAACCGTTTCTTTGCCAAGCTATTTGCGGCGGGAGTGGAAACCGACTGCTGGATTCAACCGATGTTGATTTCATACCGCCATGAGCAGGGGCTGCACCCATTTGCACCGTTCATTGGTGAGGATGCTTTTGGCCCGCATTTACTCAATATCCTCGGTGGTGAACGCATCACCGTTGATGTGCTGTTCTTAGCGGCGGAGCGCCCTGAGGGTCGTAATATCCATGAGCTGGCCAAGCATTTTGAAACCAATATGGGGGCTGCTTTAAAGTCTTTGCATGGCTGTGAGCTGCCACCCAGCCGCGAAGGTGCTCTGTCAGTACGTACTGGCTAATACTGACAGTGGGCGTTGTCTGATATTGACAGCATGCCGTATTCCACGTAATTTGCTCTCCATTCTAAATGGAGAGTTCCTATGCAAGCTCACGCTCAGCGCTTAGCTCAATCGTTAACCCTGCCTTGTGGCGCAGTGTTGCCAAACCGTCTGGCCAAGTCTGCTATGAGCGAGGCAATGGCGACGATGGATAATCGCGTCACACCAGAGCTCATCAATTTATATGATGCATGGGCAAAAGGTGGCATTGGCCTCTCCATTACCGGCAATATTATGGTTGACCGGCGTGCGCTCGGTGAGCCGGGTAATGTGGTAATTGAGGATGATCGGGATTTAGTTCAATTAAAACAGTGGGCTGAGGCGGGGCGTCGTCATAATAGTGCGACTTGGGTGCAACTGAATCATCCGGGCAAACAGTCTCCGCGCGGCTTAAATAAGCAAAACCTGTCGCCTTCTGCGGTGCCATTCAATCCTGATATGCGCGCTTTTTTTGATACTCCAAAAGCTATGACCGAAGAAGATATTCAAGACGTGATTGCACGTTTTGGTCGCGCTGCAGGCATTGTTAAAGCAGCGGGTTTTGATGGCGTTCAGATTCATGGCGCACATGGTTATTTGGTGAGTCAGTTCTTGTCACCTAAGCACAATATTCGTACCGATGATTGGGGCGGCAGTCCGCAAAAGCGTCGCCGTTTTGTGTTAGCGGTTTATGAAGCCATGCGTGCAGCTGTTGGTCCCGCTTTCCCAATCGGTATCAAGCTCAATTCTGCAGACTTTCAGCGTGGTGGTTTCACCGAAGAAGAGTCTTTAGCCACCATTGCGGCGTTATCTGCTGCTGGCATCGACATGATCGAAATTTCGGGCGGTACTTATGAAGCCCCTGCCATGGCGGGTTTGCGCCAAAAAGAAAGTAGTAAAGCACGCGAAGCTTACTTTTTAGAGTTTGCTGAAAAAGTGCGCCAACAAGTTAGTACCCCCTTAATGGTAACCGGTGGCTTCCGTTCATTATCAGGCATGGGCGATGCGTTAGCTTCTGGCGCGATGGATTTAGTCGGTTTGGCACGTCCTTTAGCTATTGAGCCGGATGCGCCAAAGCGCTTGCTAGCGGGTGTGGAAACACGATATCGCGTTAAGCAGCTCAGCACAGGGATTAAACCAATCGATCGTATGGGCTTGTTAGAGGTGGTTTGGTATACCCGCCAATTGCGTCGAATTGGTCGCGGTAAGTTACCTAAGCCGAATGAGTCAGCATTATTGGCTATGTTGGGTTATGTCTCGGGCAATGTTCGCGGCACCTTACGCACCAGAAGATTGCGAGCAAGTGCATAAACTAGCTAGGCGACGAGGCAGAGCTCTGTTATAGTCGCCGCCGAGTTTTGCGCCAGTGGTGAAATTGGTAGACACGCTGGATTTAGGTTCCAGTGCCGCAAGGCGTGAAGGTTCAAGTCCTTTCTGGCGCACCATAAACTCGACTTGCCCGTAGTAGATCGCGTTCGTAATACGCTGTCGCCAACACATGTAAATCTAAATTAATTTGTTCTCGTAATTCGGCCAAGCTCATGTTCGAGCGATCAAGACGCCAGACGCCAAAATCACTCAAGGCAGGTTCCTGTTTAGCAGCCGCTTTAAGCAAGGCATATAACCAACCCCAAATGGTTGCTTCTTTTCTAAACGGAATTCGGTAGTGCTCCAGCTGGCGACGTAAGGTCTCACTATCTCGAATATCAAAGTAGCGTGGCAATACTTGTTGCATTAAGTTGTCTAGGCGCTGCCAAATCAAACGTTTTTCGCTGTCGTCATAACGATTCCAGTCAATAACTTCATGCAAATAACGTCGACACCCTCGGCAGACTGAGTCACCGTAGGTGGTTGAGCATATGCCTACACAAGGCGTTGGAACTTTTTCAAATAACATGATGTCAACAAGCGTGTTTAAGCGGTAATGAACATAGCAAAAAAATGTTTGACTTCACACCCATAGGCTCGCATAAAGCCTGTGCAAACCATCAACGAGGAGCCATCGCGCTAATGAGTTACGAATTATTAAAAATGTTGCATATGACCACTGCATTGTTACTGGGCGCTGTGTTTTTGCTGCGCGGCGGATTGTTGTTGGCTGGCTCAACATGGCAACAAAAAACCCCCATTCGCATTTTGCCGCATATTTTAAGTGCTGTTTTAATTGTGGCCGGCATTATGCTGACAAAGGCGATGGGCGGAGTGCCTAGCTGGGTATGGTTAAAGTTTGCTTTACTGTTTGCATTCTTAATTATCTCGGGCATTACCTTTAAGCGGATAAATGGCAAGCTTAAGCAGAGTTTATGGTTGTTGGTGGCGCTACTGGCGTATACTGCTGCGATGATGGTTGCGTTTACAAAAACCATTCCTGCAATTTTGTAATCGAACTGATGCGTTACTGGTGCTGTCAACCATTGACCGTGCTATTCGTTTCATCGAATTGGAAGCCCACGATAAGTGGGTATATGTTGTTTTAGGAGAATAAAAATGCGTCTTTTATCTGTTGCTGCTGTTGCTGGTACGTTAGTTCTTGCTGGTTGTACAACAAATCCATACACCGGCGAACGCCAAGTCGCTAAAGGTACTTATGGTGCTGCTATTGGCGCGGCTGTTGGTTGTGGCATCGCAACAGCAACAACTGCTCGTGGCAAGCGTAACGAGCGCTGCTTGCAAGGTGCTGCTATTGGTGGTGTTGCCGGTGGTGGTGTTGGCGTTTACATGGATGTGCAAGAAAAGAAATTACGTGATCGTTTAAGCAGTGTTGGTGTTGGCGTCCACCGTGACAAAACAACCGGTGCTGTTAATTTGATCATGCCCGGTAACATTACGTTTGCTACTGGTCAGTCTGCTATACGTGCTGACTTCTATCCAGTTTTAGACGCAGTTTCTGATGTTTTGAAAGAGTATAAAGACACCACCATTACTGTTAGTGGTCACACCGACAATGTTGGTAATGCTCAGTTCAACCAAAACCTGTCACAGCAACGTGCTAACTCAGTTGCTGGCTATTTGGTTAACCGCGGTGTAGCTGGTCAGCGTGTGAGCGCGATTGGTTATGGCTTTAATCAACCAATTGCTTCAAATAACAACGAAGCTGGTCGTGAGCAAAACCGTCGTACAGAAATCCGTATCAACCCACCACAACAGTAATTTTGTTGCGGTAATAAAAAACCCAGCTTAAAGCTGGGTTTTTTTATGGGGTAATTTATTGAGCTCTTCAAAACTTGCACAATGAATGCCTAAGTCGCGCAACAGCCCATCTTTTACACTGTAAATAAAGCCATGCACGGAAATCGATTGATTGCGGCGCCAGGCATTTTTGACGATTGATGTCTCGCAAACATTAGCTACTTGCGTCATGACATTAAGCTCACACAAACGATCAATTCGCTGTTGCGGTGCTAAGTCATATAACTCGTCATCATGTTGGCGCTCAATATCTTTAATATGGCGCAGCCAGTTATCGATAAGACCAAACTCACGATTCTCAACCGTGGCGCGAATGCCGCCGCAGTCATAGTGGCCAGTCACCAAAATATGCTCTACTTTTAAAACATCAACAGCGTACTGTAGTACTGAAAGACAGTTCACGTCGGTGTGAATAACTAAATTGGCTACGTTGCGGTGAACAAAAACTTCGCCAGGTAAAAGTCCCATGATTTCATTGGCCGGTACGCGGCTATCCGCGCAACCTATCCACAAAAACTGCGGAGACTGTTGATTAGCGAGTTTTTCGAAAAACAAAGGATCATTAGCCTTGACTGATTCTGCCCATAACCGGTTATTTTGAAATAGCTCATCCAGCATTTGATTGCCCCAATAAAAGATGGTCTGAGTATGCCATAGCCTAGGCTATTATCAGGGACTAGTTAATTGACCTTATGACCATGGGAGTAGCCTATGACAGTTGAGCGCATGAACTGGCCAGCACTGTTAAATACCACACGATTGAAAATTCGTGACGGCGAAGTGAGGCCAACACGTGCTGCTGCTAGCGCCGACGGTGCAGCGGGGTTGCGCTCGGAGTTTCATATTGATCATGACCGGGTTGTGTTTTCTTCGGCATTTAGACGGCTGGGCCGGAAAACGCAGGTGCACCCTTTAGCGCAAAGTGATCATGCCCATAACCGTCTAACACATAGTGTGGAAGTGGCTAGTGTTGGCCGTAGTATGGGCAATCGTGTCGGCGCTATGCTCGTTGAAGGCGGGCTGCTGCCTACGGGCTATACACCGTTTGATATCGGCTCGGCCGTGCAGGTGGCTTGTTTGGCGCATGACTTAGGTAATCCTCCATTTGGTCATACCGGTGAATATGCACTGCGTGACTGGTTCCGTGATCCCGCCCATGCCGCGTTGTTAGATGGTCTAAGCGATGCTGAGCGCATTGATATTCAGACCTACGAGGGCAATGCCCATGGACTTCGATTAGTCACTAGCTTGGAAATGTATGCCGGTGAGGGTGGTATGCGCTTAAGTGCTGCCACTATTGGCACCATGGTTAAATACCCATGGAGTGCACAAACTTTTCCTGAGCGTGGCAAGTTCAATATTTATCAGGCCGAGTTGCCTTATTACCAGCGTGTTGCCGATGAGCTGGGTTTAATTCAGCGCGGTGATAGTCACTGGGCACGGCACCCTTTGTCATATTTGATGGAGGCTGCAGATGATATTTGTTATGCCATTGTCGATTTAGAAGATGCCGTTGAAATGGGCATTTTAGATTTGCACGAATTTGAGCGCCTATTAGGGCCTATTGTTGATCCGGATAAAGTGTGGGGCATTCGTGACCCCCGTCAGTACGCGGCCGCTTTACGCGGCACGATGGTGGGGCGTTGTGTTAAAGATCTGGCCGATACGTTTATGCGTCATCACGAGGCGTTATTAGCAGGTGAGTTACCGCAAAAGGATTTAATTGCATGCTCGAGTGCCGACGTGCGCGAAACCTTAACTGCGGCTAAACAGCTCGCGAGTGAAAAAGTGTATCGCCATCGTAGCAAGGTCGAAATGGAAATTGCTGCATATCCGTGCTTAGCGGCATTGTTGAATGTGTTGGTGCCAAATGTGCGCGCTCTTTATTTGCATGGCCCTGAGCGCTTAAGTCATCGACAACGTACTCAACTTGCGCTGTTGGAGCCAGCCTTGGCCGAAAATATTAACTTATATCAGGGCTACTTAAGTGTTTTGGATTTTGTTGGCAGCATGACTGATAACCATGCAGCACGTTTGGCACGACAAATTTCAGGTATTGGCTTAGTTTGACAGGCTTGCACCAAAGCGCTTCGGTGCTTATGCTCTGCTCCCGCGTGACTATATAGTCTAATTTTTATAGCAACCCTATTTCAGAGGTTATTTATGCAGCTGCAAGACAAAATTGCCGTTATTACTGGTGGTGCATCAGGCTTAGGCATGGCGACCGTCAAATCGTATCTAGCCAAGGGCGCTAAAGTCGCTATTTTCGATTTAAATGCAGAGGCAGGTCAGGCTGCGGTGCAAGAGCTGGGTGAGAATGTGATGTTTTGCCGCACCAATGTGTCGGATGAGGCATCTGTACAAGAGGCACTAGCAGCAGTTGTTGCAAATTGGGGTGCTGTTCACATTGCAGTGAACTGTGCTGGTGTTGGTAGTGCTATGCGCACCGTGGGTAAAAATGGCCCTCACTCATTAGAAGTATTTAGCAAGGTAATTACGATTAACTTAATCGGTACTTTCAACGTGACTCGTTTGGCTGCTGCTGAAATGGCAAAAAATGAGCCCAATGCTGATGGTGAGCGTGGTGTGGTTATTAACACAGCCTCGGTTGCAGCGTTTGATGGCCAGATCGGTCAAGTTGCTTATTCCGCATCTAAAGGCGGTGTAGTGGGTATGACACTGCCATTGGCACGTGATTTAGCCACCATCGGTGTGCGCGTAAACACCATCGCCCCTGGTATTTTTAATACACCGTTGATGAACTCATCACCAGACTCCGTTAAGTTGCCATTGATTGAAATGACACAGTTCCCTAAGCGCTTGGGGCATCCTGACGAATATGGTCAGTTGGCTGTGCACATCGTCGAAAATAGCTTCTTGAATGGTGAAACCATCCGTATTGATGGCGCTATTCGGATGGCACCGCGTTAATCATGGATTGATTCGACCACTGCTGTGCCCAGCGCAGCAGTGAGTCGATTTCAGCTAAAACCTGAGCGGCATGCTTAAAGCTGGTGTCATTCATGGCCAGCTCTAAGCAGGCACGAAGTGCAGGCACCCCGCAGTAACGGCATGCACCTAATAAACGATGCAGCTCTTGTTGCCAAGCAGCCATATTTTGCTGGCTACAGGCGCTTTGCAGGCGTTGCCGAGTTTGTGGCAAGTCATCAAGTAAAGTACGAAGTAACATTTCAGCGAGCTCTGGCTTGCCATTTGCTAATTTGCGTCCTTCTTGCCAGTCCACTAAGGCCTGTGGTGCTGCGATAAAGCGTGTCCATTGCTGCAGGATATGCAGTAGCTGTGCATCCTGTAGTGGTTTGCTTAAGTAGTCGTCAATGCCACTTTGCAAATTGTCTTGGCCGGCTTTCATGGCATGTGCTGTTAGCGCAACTATCGGTACGCGCTGACCATGCTTTTCACCAGCGCGAATGGCTTGAGCCGCTTCAACACCATTCATGCCCGGCATTTGAATATCCATAAAGACAAGGTCAAATGGCTTTTGTAATGCCAAATGAACGGCCTCATGACCAGACTCAGCACACTCAACTTCAATGCCATAGTCGTTAAGCCAAGTGCGCATCAATAACAAGTTTGAGGGGTGATCATCCACCACTAACACACGTAAAGGCGGGGTGAGTGCGGCTTGTACTCGCTGTCCCAGTGGTGCCGTTTGAGCAATAGCTTGGAAGGGATCGAGAGCAGCTTTCCAGCGCACTTGAAAGCAACTGCCTTGGCCGACCGTGGATTCAACATCAATACGACCTTGCAGTAAGTCTACCAATTGCTTGGTGATGGTTAAGCCTAGGCCAGTGCCACCATATCGTCGGGTAGTGGAGGTATCACCTTGCTCAAAGGCATCAAACAGTGTTGGCATTTGTGCACTAGGAATACCAATGCCTGAGTCTTTAACAGACAGAATGATTTCAACGACATCGGTGGTGTTCGTTACTGCGGCCGTTAGTGAAACCTTGATGTCACCACTGGGGGTGAACTTCACAGCGTTGCTGAGTAGGTTGCTCAGAATTTGGCGAAGGCGTAGTGAGTCTCCCAAAATACTGGCGGGCACATGAGCATCTATTACGTGACTTATGCTAACGGGTTTATCCAAGATCAACGGCTGCATCATGTCGATGGTATCGTTGACCAGTTCGCGTAAATTAACCGGTGTTTCGTCGAGCACTAAGCGGCCTGCTTCGATTTTTGATAAGTCCAGTAGGTCATTCAGCATGGCCAGCAAGTGCTCGGCAGCACGACTCAGCGACTGCACATGGCTTAGCTGCTCTGGATTGAGTTTAGTGCGGCTCAATAGGCGCGTAAAACCAATCAGACTGTTGAGTGGAGTTCTAATTTCATGACTGATATTGGCCAAAAAAGCTGATTTGAGCTGATGATTCGCGACGGCCTCTTGCCGGGCACTGTGCAGAGTAATTTGCTGCCTTTCCATGGTTTCAATGGTGTTGGTTAGCTCCTCCTCAAGTTGATCACATTGAGAGCGTAAGTTATTTAGCTCAGCCTCTGTGTCCTGCCAAAATTGCGCCAACTGGTCGGTAAATTGCGGCCACAAATCATGGGCTTTTTGCAGGGTTTCGTTGTTAACAAGTGGGCTTTTTTCAGCCAAAGCATGAGCAAGTCCTGCAAATGGGCGCCAGCTTCGTTTCAACTGAAACTGTAAGACAAATATCAGCACCACTAAAAAAGTTATGCATAGAAACAGCGCTTGTGCCATCTGCACTATTAATCGAACACGTTGGCTGTCTGGGTTTGGCAGCAAAACGATACGTCGACCGTCTGTGAGTGAGAGCTGAGGAAATGTTGCCAGCTGTTTTGTATCGACGACTTGCTGACCTAATGTATGGGTGACTTGTCCAGAGGCATTGATTAGCACCAAGCCATTAACTGCGGGGTCACTCAAAATTGGCGCAATCACTTCGGGCGTAAGCCCTTGATGCTCTATATGCGCACTGAGTTTACCCAAAGCCAATTCATGCCTGAGGTTTTCATTGTCAGCAAAAAGTGCTTGCTGTTGTAAGAGGCTGACGGCTTGATAACCCACAATAAAAACTGCTATGGGGATGATTAGGCTGAGCATGAGGCGGATATGAAGGGGCCAGGGGTGCATGCCTGCTCTCTTAATATTGATTTTGGCTAGATTAGCATGCGATGGATAGAGCGATAGCGTTTGGTTGCCGCTCGGTTTGTCTTTACAATCGCAAGCTACCGTTTTTATGGGTGCTGCGTGATGAATTACCCCACCATTGCCGATTGTGTTGGAAATACCCCACTAGTGCGCTTACAGCGCCTACCCGGCAATAGCTCCAACACTATCTTAGTTAAGCTGGAAGGCAATAACCCGGCGGGTTCAGTTAAAGATCGACCAGCGCTGTCGATGATTACTGAAGCCGAACGGCGTGGCCAAATCAAACCCGGTGACACCTTGATTGAGGCGACATCCGGTAATACTGGTATTGCCTTGGCGATGGCCGCTGCCATTAAAGGTTATCGCATGGTACTCATCATGCCAGCCAATCAAAGCCAAGAACGTAAAGACGCGATGGCTGCTTATGGTGCTGAGCTGATCTCAGTCACCCAGCAAGAAGGTATGGAAGGTGCCCGTGATTTGGCTTTAAGTATGCAAGCCGAGGGCAAAGGTATTGTGCTGAACCAATTTGGTAATAGTGATAATCCGTTGGCACATTTTAATGGCACCGGCCCTGAAATTTGGCAGCAAACTCAAGGTCAAATTACGCATTTTGTCAGCTCTATGGGTACAACTGGCACCATCATGGGTGTGTCCCGTTATTTAAAAGCGCAAAATCCGAATGTTCAGATTGTTGGGTTGCAGCCCGTTGAGGGCTCGCAGATTCCTGGCATTCGCCGTTGGCCAGAAGCCTATCTGCCTACTATTTTTGAGCGTGATCGCGTGGATTTAGTCATGGACATTCCGCAAGCAGAAGCTGAAGTCATGATGCGTCGCTTAGCCCGAGAAGAAGGGATTTTCTGTGGTGTGTCCTCTGGCGGTTCAGTCTGGGCGGCGTTAGAGCTGGCTAAAACCTTAGAAAACGCAGTCATTGTGGCCATCGTCTGTGATCGTGGTGATCGCTACTTATCAACCGGTGTATTTTCATGAACACCCTAGTGTTTGATATCGAAACCGTACCGGATATTGCCGGCGGCCGTCGTTTATATGGCCTAGAGGGTCTGGATGACGCAGCTGCAGCTGAAGCGTTGTTTAAGTTGCGTCGGCAAGAAACCGGTGGCAGTGATTTTATCCGTCATTCACTGCAGCGCATTGTCTGTATTTCCGCGGTGCTGCGCACTCGCGACGGCATCAAGGTATGGTCTTTAGGCGACGAGGGCGCTTCCGAAGCCGAAATCATTCAGCGCTTTTTTGCAGGGCTAGAGCGCTACACGCCCACACTCGTATCTTGGAATGGCAGTGGTTTTGACTTGCCTGTGCTGCACTATCGTGCGCTGATTCATGGCGTGCAAGCGCCAGCTTATTGGGATCAGGGCGAATATAACCGAGATGCGAAATTTAATAATTACCTAGGTCGTTTCCATAGCCGCCATATTGATGTGATGGATTTGCTGGCGGGTTACCAAGCGCGCGCGGTGCAGCCGTTAGATCAGGTCGCTACCTTATTAGGCTTTCCTGGCAAAATGGGTATGGATGGCGGGCAGGTGTGGCCAACGTTCTTAGCGGGTGACTTGACTGCAATCCGTCATTACTGCGAAACCGATGTGCTCAATACCTATTTGGTTTATCTGCGCTTTCAGTTTATGCGTGGTCATTTTGATGCGGCAGGACTGTCAGCTGAGTTTGATTTGGTTAAATCTACTTTAGAGGCTTCTGAGCAACCGCATCTGTTAGCGTTTTTAGCCAGTTGGCAGGAAGCGCGCAAGCAGTTTCCTGAGCAAGACCCACCCTTAAATCTTCCTATTGTTTAATTTTGTGAGACATCATGTCGCGTAGACGTCAACGTCGGCCGAATCTGCCGC
>CAMTYC010000068.1:0-15201 GCA_947085865.1 uncultured Moraxellaceae bacterium | reverse complement strand
GCGCTACGGACTGTGTAGTGACTTCACTTAAGCGCGTCACCGCTCCGACTTCACCAGCATAACCGACCCGTTGATTCGTTCGGGTTGCACTAATGGGACGCTGTTCAGTTAGCGTATTCCACTCACCGCAGTCACCACATTGGCCAGACCACTTTGATGAGATTGCACCACAGGCGGCGCAAACATAATTAATTTTGGCTGTTTTACTCATGATGGTAATGCTGTTTCCCAAAAAAATGCCCCGCCGTTATCGGGGCGGGGCGCTGCCCGTCGCGCTAGCGGGCAGAGAGCACGGCTTTAGCCGTGTTATTGAAGCACATAAAGAGTGACGCTGCAGTTGAAACTCCGCTGAATTATGCAAAGGATTAATACTGGATGTGTCATCAGCAGCAAAACTTATCTCTTTTAAATCTTCCAACAGATGCCGAATGGACACTGCCCCCACATCATCTTTAGAACCTACCAGCAGCAAATATTGTCCATCTTCGATGGCTTGATGAAACGGTGCCAACTTATAGTTTTCATGGCTTAAGCCCACCATGCCACCCACCCAAGCACCAAAACAACCAAACAACACCACACACGCAAGCAAAGCCCAAAGCGTGACTGGCACGCCAAAAGGCTGCATCCACATCATTAGGCCGGCAAAGAAAACCCCTGCGAACCCCCCGATAATGACACCACGCTCACCAGAGTGGATAAGATCGGTACGTTCCCAAACCCCTGATACATGCAAGTGATGGCGAAACAAGCCTTCCTCCTGCCGCCCGATAACACTGTAGGCATCTTCCGGTACGCCTTCTTTTCGTAAGCGCTCAACCGCCATCCGAGTGGACTCGAGTGAAGTCGATAAGAACATTAATGTATGCATGGCTTGCCTCGCTCAAAAAATAAGCAGCAACACCAATATAGACCCTAGCCAGACACTTTGTTAGACAATTTTGATTTAAAAACCATCTAGTTAGACGAAATAGTACTTATGAAACTAGTCGATATAGAGCCGACGAGGACGGTGTGTGACACGACAACACAATTCATAACTGATGGTGCCAGCAAAACGTGCCACCTCATCAATATCCAGCCCATTCCCCCATAACACGGCCTCATCACCCACCTGCGCAAACGTTTCGCCCAGATCAACCGTGATCATGTCCATAGACACCCGCCCAACTAAGGCACAACGCTGGCCGTTAATAAGCACAGGAGTGCCTGTGCGTGCGTGGCGCGGATAACCGTCGCCATAACCAACCGCAACCACCGCAATTTGACTAGCCTGGGTCGCCGTCCATGTGGCGCCATAACCTACGGTTTCTCCTGCGCTTACCGACTGAATAGCGATGACACGAGAACGCATTGTCATAACAGGTTGCAGCCCAAAATAAGCGGCGGGCTGATCCACAAAGGGCGAGGAACCATATAGTGCAATGCCAGGGCGCATCCATTCGCCTGCTGCTTCAGGCCAAGCTAAAACGGCCGCGGAATTAGCCAGGCTGTCACTTAATACTGAACCTTGCTCACGGTTTAGAGCTTCGTGTAGCGCACGAAAGCGTCCAATCTGAGCATCGGTCAGCATGCTGTCGAGCTCATCGGCGGCAGCAAAGTGCGTCATTAAACCAATACGGCTAACACTCGCCAAAGCATGCAGACGCTGATAGGCGCGTAGTGCATCCACGGGACGCAAGCCCAAACGGTTCATGCCGGTATTCACTTTCAGCCAAACCATTACGGCTAGGCCTTGCAGGTCGACCTCGGTCAATAACTCCACTTGCTCTTGGCTATGCACAACGAGTTGCAACTCAGCTTGTGCCGCTTGAGCCAGCTCGTCTGCACTAAAAACACCCTCCATAACAGCAATGGGAGTGCGTACGCTTTGTGCTCGTAGTGCCAGCGCTTCTTCCAAAAAAGCCACACCAAAGCCATCAACGACCGGCGTCAGCCATTCGGCCAGCTGATTAATACCATGGCCATAGGCATTGGCCTTAACCATTGCCAATAAACGCGTATTTGGCATGCAGCGGCGCAACACCGTCACATTATTTAAAAGTGCCGAACGTCGAATAGTGAGGGAACACTCGCGCATAACTCAACTCACTTAATATTGAGATTCCATGTCGCGGTAATACTCCGGCGCCAAGTCCTCAAAACGGGTGTACTTGCCCAAAAAGGCCAAACGAATACTGCCAATAGGACCGTTACGTTGTTTACCAATAATGATTTCCGCAGTGCCCGCATCTGGCGACTCCGGGTTATAAACTTCATCACGATAAATAAACATGATGATGTCGGCGTCTTGCTCAATCGCACCAGACTCACGCAAGTCAGACATCACCGGGCGTTTATTGGGTCGTTGCTCCAACGATCGGTTCAGCTGCGACAGGGCAATCACTGGGCAACTCATTTCCTTCGCCAAGGCTTTTAGCGAGCGTGAAATTTCCGAGATCTCGTTGACACGATTACTTTCCATGCCGGGCACACGCATCAGCTGCAAGTAGTCGACCATGATCATGCCAATACCGCCATGGTCACGAGCCACACGCCGTGCACGTGTACGCACATCATTTGGGCTAAGTGATGCAGAATCGTCAACTAACAGCTTCTGCTCTGACAACATTGAAACGGTTGATGTAAGGCGCGGCCAGTCCTCTTCACCCAACTTGCCGGAACGTACCTTACCTTGATCAATACGCCCTAAAGAAGACAGCATACGCATAACGATTTGTTCTGCTGGCATCTCCATCGAGAACACCAACACTGGCAAACCAGACTTCAGCAACACATTTTCAACCAAGTTCATGGCAAAAGTGGTTTTACCCATGGATGGACGTGCAGCCACAATCACTAAGTCGCCTTTTTGCAAGCCCGAAGTGCGGTCGTCCAGATCGGTAAAGCCCGTGCTCAAGCCAGTAATTACATCATCTGACTGAAATAAATGATCAATGCGCTCTAAGGCACCTGCTAGCAAAGGTCGCAATAATTGAGGGCCACTATTGGTGCGCTGTTGCTGCTCGGCAATCGAGAAAATTTTACGCTCTGCTTGATCTAACACTTCACGCGCAGTGGCTCCCTGCGGGGTAAAAGCTGTATCAGATATTTCATTACTAATGCGAATAAGTTGGCGCAGCACTGAGCGCTCACGCACGATATCGGCATAAGCCGCAATATTGGCAGCCGATGGCGTGTTACTGACCAACTCACCTAAATAAGCAATACCGCCCGCATTATCGAGCTCACCTAAGCGCGTCAACGTTTCCGAGATGGTTAAGGCGTCACGCGGATTGTTTTCCACCGCCAGCATAGAAATGGCGCGAAAAACCAAACGGTGATCTCGACGATAGAAGTCAGTCTCGCTAACACGATCAGAAATTTTATCCCAGGCTTGATCGTCCAACATCAGGCCGCCTAACACCGCCTGCTCCGCTTCTAAAGAATGGGGCGGCAGACGCAAAGCAGCCATGGCGTTATCAGCAGCACTCGCAGTATTTGTGGTCATGATTCTTATTCATTAACGTGAAGCGCTAGCTTAGCGCAAAAATCTATTGAACTGAAAAGCAAACAGGGCCCGGATGTTGCCATCCGAGCCCTGTTTTAAACAGCAGCGTTCAGCTTATTCGGCTGACACAACTACTTTAACGCTAGCCATCACATCGCTATGCAATTGCACTGCAATGTCGAACTCACCGGTGTGACGCAGTGGGCCTTCTGGCAAACGCACTTCGCTACGATCCAGCTCAACGCCTGCAGCAACAACGGCATCAGCAATATCACGATTGCCAACAGAGCCGAACAGCTTGCCTTCGTCACCAGCTTTCGACACCACGGTAACCGTGATAGCAGCTAGTTTCTCAGCACGCGCATTGGCAGCAGCCAACACTTCAGCTTCTTGACGCTCCAATTCCGCACGACGAACTTCAAACTCTGCCAAATTTTTAACAGTAGCTGGCAGTGCTTTGCCTTGTGGAATCAGAAAATTACGGCCATAACCAGGCTTAACATCTACTTTTGTACCAAGCGCACCTAAGCCCTTGATTCGTTCTAACAAAATAACTTGCATGGCTCACCCCAACCTTAAACGTGGTTATCGGTATAAGGCATCAGGGCCAAGAAACGGGCCTGTTTGATCGCCAGGGTCAGCTGACGCTGATAGCGAGCCTTGGTACCGGTAATGCGGCTCGGCACAATTTTGCCGTTTTCCGTGATGAACTGCTTCAGTGTCTCAGTATCTTTGTAGTCGATGTAATCGACCTTGTCTGCCGTGAAACGGCAAAACTTGCGACGACGATAGAAACGCGCCATGGTTCCTCTCCTTAATCCTGTATCTCAATTGTCTGCGCTTGCAGAACCACTTGCTCATTATCCCGGTAGCTGGCTTGCGCCAAAAAACCCGTCACTCTCAGCCGCTGACCCAAACTAAACGCTTTGGCCTGCTCCACTAAGTTGCCGGCTAAATGCACGACCAAACGTAGCTTTACTTCACGCATTTGTCCTGCTTGCATCTGACGCGAGCGATGTAGCAGCCGTATGTCTTGATGCGCTACCCCAGCAGGGCTTTGTCGTGAAGAGCACTGATGCTCCAACACTCCGGTAAATTGCAGCGTATTCTGCTCCACGCTATACGCTCCGCGCCTAACGATTATTCAGCTGAGTAAGACTCAATTTCATCTTCGTTACGAGCTGCTTTACGTGCACGCTTCTCTTCAGCACCTTTGGCCAAAATCGACTCTTCGGTGATTGCGACTTCACGACGAATGATCAGGCTGCGGATAACAGCGTCGTTGTAGCGGAAAGCTTCTTCCAGCTCGGCACGAACTTTGTCTTCGCATTCAATGTTGAACAGGATGTAGTGCGCTTTGTGTACTTTGTTGATTGGGTAAGCCAATTGGCGACGACCCCAATCTTCCAGGCGATGAACACTGCCGCCTGAATCTTTTACGATTCCGGTGTAACGCTCGACCATAGCAGGCACTTGCTCGCTTTGGTCAGGGTGCACCAGAAACACGACTTCATAATGACGCATCAGATTGTGCTCCTTACGGATTGAACAGCCCCGCCGACGATCAGCAGAGCAAGGAGTACGAACCGCTTTTAGGTTCGCGACCTCATGCTATCCGAAGACTGCACTGAGGGACGCGCGAAGATACAGGGGTTGCGGCTAAATTTCAAGCGGAATGCATCACGATGGTTTACGGGTGATAGTCTTATCACCCGCATCTGCAGCCAGTATTGCATCCGAATTAGTGCGCCAAACGCTAGAAATCAACAATTAGCGGTAAATGGTCGCTTAGAGAGCCACTGATCTGCGCTGCCTACTGCAAGCTTGGCATTCTGCAAAATAGCTTGAGATAAAAAAGCATAGTCAATGTGATAAGGCTTGGTGAGCTTACGTTGCATATAAAACGTTGGCTGACTTTCCTGCCCTTGAACCTCGCTACTTTGATGATGATAAACACTCATCAATCTCAACGATTTAAGCTGCTCAACAACATCGGAGTGATTCCACCAACGATCCCACACATCCCAACGAGTGTTGCTATTAAAGTCACCAATTACTAATGAGGGTTCTACTTTTAGAAAATCCGCGTTTATTTGCAGCCACTTCCACACCTGACCGATATATTTAAATGTTGGGGAGTTGGCTTCCTTTGTCCACACTGCCAACAAATTAATAGACTCAGCAACCCGGCATGGCAAAAAGAGCTCTAACTTATCCACTGGCAGATCAACAACAGCTAACGAAATGCCTTCCTTAGCAAAAACACCAAGCCCCCGGTGTCGACTATCACCCACCCACAACGAGTTACTAGCCCATGCCTGATAAGCAACATGATTTGTTGTCGCAGGATTTTCACACTCCTGAACCACACAAATATCAGCTTCCAATTTTTCCAGTACGGGAAATTTATTTCTTAAAGCACCGTTACAGTTCCAGCTCACCGCGCGCATAACCAACTCCCTTCGTTAGGGGTCATCAACCTGCGGACGCTAGTCGGTGATTGCAAACCGTCAGGCACCATGGATGGCGCCTGCGAGCCTACAGGGAAGTATTCACGGCGGGTTTGAAATCACCGACTGGCGACAGCCGAACGCTGGCGCACGGCCTCAAATACCGCAACACCTGTTGCCACACTGACATTCAAGCTCTCAGTGTCGCCCAGCATGGGGATATAAGCCAAATGATCGCAGTGCTCCGCAGTTAGGCGGCGCAAACCACTTCCTTCAGCACCCATAACAATCGCTAAGGGGCCACGAAGATCGAGGTCATAAAATGGTTTGGCGCCATCACCTAAGCTAGTACCCACCAACCACACACCGGCTTCTTGCAGGTCGCGCATGGTTCGCGCCAAATTAGTCACCTGATAAAACGGGATTAACTCAGCCGCACCGCAAGCCACTTTACGCACCACTGGGGTCAAGCTACTGGCCTTGTCACGCGGTGCAATCACGGCATGCATGCCGGCTGCCTCTGCCGTTCGCAAACAGGCGCCCAAGTTATGCGGATCGGTCACACCGTCTAAAATCAACAAAAACGGTGGCCCGTCTAAGCGCTCCAGCAAATCCGCTAAGTCATTATCGGTACCCGGCATATTGGCTCGAATACGCGCCATGATGCCTTGGTGACGACCACCTTCTGCCAACTTATCGAGCGCAGCGCGATCACGCCAAGCAACGGCTGCACCGTTTTGACGTGCCAGTTTAATGACCGCATTTAAGCGCGCATCATCTCGGCTTTCCATCGCTTGCAGCTCAAGCACACGCTCTGGCTCTTTATTTAGAATGGCCTCTACGGCATGCACACCGTAAATCCACGAATGATTACTCATGACTATCCTTATGTTCTGCGACGACGTGTTGATGGTGCTGGCTTGCCTTTACCAGCTGGCTTTTTACCAGAGGGCTTTTTCGGGGCAGGAACATCACCCGCCTGAAGACGCTCACGCAACGAACGCTTACCGGTACTACCACCCGACAACAAATCAAAATCCATTTTACGTTCGTCTAAATTAACACTGGCAATGCGCACCTTGACGGGCTCACCAATGGCAAAACGACGGCGCGTACGCTCGCCTTCAAGGCAGTAACGCATAGCATCAAACTGATAATAATCATCACGCAGCTGGCTGATATGCACTAAGCCTTCCACATAAACATCGCGCAGCTCAACAAAAAAGCCAAACGAGGTAACAGCAGCAATTACGCCATCAAACTCCTCGCCGACATGATCTTGCATGTATTCACACTTTAGCCATGCCGTTACATCACGCGTGGCCTCGTCGGCACGACGCTCGGTCATCGAACATTGTTCACCTAAGGCCAGCATTTCTGCCATCCCCGGTAATGGTTCGTTTTCTGCACCGACGGCAGTTCGCAAACGACGGTTGATACGTGTTGCTAAGCTCGCACCACCTTCACCAGTCAACACTTGCTTAATGGCACGATGCAATAACAAGTCGGGATAACGACGAATTGGCGAAGTGAAGTGCGAATAAGCCGCGTACGCTAAGCCAAAGTGACCAAGATTTTCTGGCGCATACACCGCCTGCGATAACGAGCGCAGCAGCATGGTTTCAATAATATGTTTATCCGGACGGTCTTCAAGCTGCTGAATAACCGCCAAGAAGTCTGCTGGTTGCGGCTTTGGTGATGACGTGAAGCGTAGCCCTAAGGCCTGCAAATACCCACGCAGTTTGATCAGCTTTTCGTTCTTAGGACCTTCGTGATTACGGAATAAGGCAGGAACTTTTGCTTTTAAGACAAAATCTGCTGAGGCCACATTGGCAGCCAGCATCATTTCTTCAATGAGCATATGTGCACGGTTACGCTTAACCGGCACGATATCTTCAATCTTACGGTCTTTGCCAAACACGATACGGGTTTCGTTACTGTCAAAATCTAACGCACCACGCACTTCGCGCACACTTCGTAAAACTAAAAACAACTCTAACAAAGTATGCAAAGACTTTTGCACCGGCTCAGGCCAGCGCTTACGCAACTCAGCGGCCTCTGCACCCTCGGCATCATCAATAAACGCGCTGACCTGATTATAGGTAGTGCGTGCCTGCGAGTGCATGACGCCGGGATAGAATTTAGCTGCAGTCGTGCGACCTGCAGCGGAAATGGTGAGGTCGCACACCATACATAAACGATCAACATGCGGATTTAATGAGCACAGGCCATTGGACAAAATCTCTGGCAGCATGGGCACAACAAAACCGGGAAAATACACTGAGTTGCCACGTGCACGTGCTTCGTTATCAAGTGCAGTTCCTGACTGCACATAATGCGATACATCTGCAATTGCCACGATCAGTCTAAAACCACCACCGCGGCGCTTTTCGGCATACACCGCATCATCAAAGTCACGTGCATCTTCACCATCAATCGTCATTAACGGTAGATGTCGAATATCAACACGACCTTCCTGCGTTTTTGATGCCTCATCAACTTCTGGCGACAGCTGACTAACTTCACGGTCCACGGCCGACGGCCATACATGCGGAATTTCAAAATTACGCAGGGCAATGTCGATTTCCATGCCAGGCGCTAAATAGTCACCCAGCACTTCCACAATACGACCACAGGCCAAGCTACGGTGACTGGGGTATTCAATGATTTCGACACTAACAAACTGGTCTTGAGTTGCTGTCAGGCCATCCGCTAATACCAAAATGTCTTGGGTAATACGCGGATTATCTGGCATCACATAACCGACACCATCTTGTTCACGATAACGACCCACTAGAAACTTATGACGGCGTGTCTCAACTCGCGCCACTACTGCTTCTTGCCGACCCTTATGGTCATAACCACCAACACGCACCAGCACCACATCACCGTCAAACAACAAACGCATTTGTTTGGACGGCAAAATTAAATCGCTACCGCCGACATCTGGCACGAAAAAGCCAAAACCATCCTTATGACCCTGCACACGACCACGAATCAACTCTTCTTCAGGCAAAGGCTGATAACCACCACGACGATCGGAACGTAGCTGACCATCACGACTCATCGCGATTAAACGACGGCGCAGGGCTTCTTCTCGTTCGGGATCAAATAACTGAAAATGTTTGGTCAGCTGTGGGTGCGTCAGCGGCTTATCAAGCGCAGCCAGCGTTTCTAAGATCAGCTCACGACTGGGAATAGGGTTGTCGTACTTTTCAGCTTCACGGTCGGCATGTGGATCGTTTAATGGCGGGATGGGTGTCATAAGTTCTCTCAAAAAATTTTCCTTATTCTACACGAAATAGTTGACAGCCCCCGAACGCCTATCTATATTTCGCGGCCTTACTGCCCAGGTGGTGAAATTGGTAGACACGCCAGCTTCAGGTGCTGGTTCTCGCAAGGGAGTGGAGGTTCAAGTCCTCTCCTGGGCACCAAATTCGGTTTCAAAAAAAGCCCCGCTAATGCGGGGCTTTTTGTTTTTCAAATTGCACCTAGGTTCGGACAGCTATTCTGCCGGCAGCAGAGGAATACCTGCGCGAATGGCAGCAGAGAAATCATCTTGCGCTCCAGTAGCACGCGCACGCTCGGTAATATCGGCCATAGCCTGCAGCTCAGATAGGGCATAACGGCTATCCAGCCCACCCACATCATAGACATACCCCGGTATATAACCCGATAACAGCAAGCGGTAATCCAGCGGCAGTCCCGGCACAATACGCCTCATCATATGCCATATCAGCGTGGTGCAATTAGCAGTGAGCGTGTGATAAAAGCGCGGCTTTTGTCGCAACTTGTTAGCTTCATTCACATAGGCCAAAAACAACGAGCGCTGGGCTTCTGGCGCCAATGCAATACGATACAGCGAGGCTTGCTCCGGCGGATTATCACGTACATTAGTCCGGACTCGCACGATATCACGCTCATCGGCTGCAACCAGACTGAGCTCGAAACGTTTGAAGAATCCACCAAGTTCTGAAAACTTCTCGTGACGCTGCTTACGAACTTCCACTGAAAACACCACGTAGCGGCCGTCATCAAAGCCAAATGACACCAAGGTATGGGCAATCGCCGGGCCGGCCCAATAAGACAAAATCATGTCTACCGAACTCAGTCGATCCAGGTCGTATTCACGAGTCTCCCAACGTGCTGTGTAATCTGTGGTAGTGCGCCAATCAAAGTTGCGCACATTGTGCAAAACAACTTGGCTTCCATTAACCTTACCATGAGTCATTTCTGACACGTCATCAGCCCAGTCTCTATCATTGGAAGGGCTCAACAATCCCCACCAAACTGCAACCAGCAAGAAGACGACAACATAACTTAATAAAGGCCATGTACCGCCAGTGCGAGTCCAAGCCATTACTAACACAACGATAGCAAAGACGCCCCAAACCATTGGGAACGCCATTCGAAGCGTTTGGCCAAGCACCGTTGGTGGTAGGGGGGCAGCGTGCCAGAGCGCACTTGCCGCCCAAATAGCTGAAAGCATAATAAGGAGGTATTTCATGCCGACAGAGTATGCTCTGTCACTAGCACCAGCAAGTGCCGCGAAGGGGCATGCAAACTACTTCCTCGTGCACCATCCATCCCTCACCGGCGTTTCACTACATAAATACGGCTATTTACCACTCGAACTCTAAGGCTATTGACGGCAACCTAGCGTCACATTACATAGAAGAAGGTTACAGTCATGACTGCAATGATTCCTGATCCCACCATTCAACAACAGAGCACTCAATCCAGCCAACCAAACTGGAAAGACCCTAAGCGTTATTTGTGGCTGCTCAGTCCTGCATTGCCGGTAATTGGCCTTGGTGCCTTAGCCGGATATGCCATTGCACCAAAACGCCTACGCGCACTGTCTTGGGCAGGTCCTGCATTGGTTCATGGAATTATTCCAGCATTAGACAAAATGGTCGGCACAGACACTAGCAACCCACCAAGCACAGCGGTTGATCAACTAGAAAAAGACAAATACTACTCAGCCATTGTTAAGGCATTTATTCCAGCACAATATGCTGCGACATTTTTAGGTGCTTGGTTAGCTGGTCGCAAAAATACGCCTGCCAGCGACTATTTAGGCTTAACACTAACAGTGGGTGCCATTAATGGTATCGCCATTAATACTGGGCATGAACTCAGCCACAAACACGATCGTCTTGATCGCATCCTATCAATGGTAGCGTTAGCCCCAACGGGCTACACCCACTTTGCCGTTGAACACCCCTATGGCCACCATAAGCGCGTGGCCACCCCAGAAGACCCCGCTTCAAGCCGTATGGGCGAAAGCTTCTGGAAATTCCTACCACGCACTGTCATCGGCGGATTTAAGTCTGCCTACGATATCGAAAAGCGTCGCTTAGAGCGTAAGGGCAAGTCGTTCTGGTGTTTAGAAAACGAATTACTGCAAGGCTGGGCCATGTCAGCTGGCGTGTTTGCTGCTGCTGCAGTGGTGGGCGGACGTCGCTCAATTCCTTTCCTTGTCGGCCAAGCTGCATACGGCGCCAGCCTGCTAGAAGTTATTAACTATGTTGAGCATTACGGCCTGAAGCGTCGCCAAGACGAAAATGGCAAGTATGAGCGCACCCAGCCTGAACATAGCTGGAACAGCAACCAAGTAGTCACTAACTTGTTCCTGTATCAGTTGCAGCGTCACTCCGATCACCATGCGCACCCGACACGCAGTTTCCAAGCACTTCGTCACTTTGAAGATGCACCACAGCTGCCATCAGGTTATGCCTCGATGTTACTGCCAGCCTATATCCCTAGCTGGTGGTACAAAATCATGGATGAGCGTGTGATCAAGCACTACAAAGGTGATTTGTCGCGCATCAATATGGATCCAGAAAATGCCAACTCTGTTTTGGCCAAGTACGCTGACCTTGCAAATGAAATTGCAGCACAAGCAGTACAGAAAGATACTGAAGTTGTAACTAACGATGCGGAGACGAACGCTGCCTAAGCCGCGTTCTTCACCCATAAAAAAGCCCGCGTAATGCGGGCTTTTTTATGGGATAAAATTTTAGGTCAACATAAACATAATTTGCATTTCACCAACTACCACGCCAAGTACTGCGCCCACGGTGATCAATATCCATTCATCCTCTTTGAAGGCAGGCCTCAACATCCCTTCAAACTCTTCAGGAGTGAGATCTTGCATACGCTCAACCACAGTATTGCGCACATCCATGGCGTCACCGGCATACTGCTCCACAAACTTCATAGTTTCAGGCAAGCGCTCCATGATGCGATCGGCAACTACGTTCTTCATTTCAATATACTTCTGGCTTCCCACCGCATAAACCACTAATGGCTTCGCTATACCAGACTGCTCATCCACTAAACGACGCACGTTTCTGTGCACAAGCTCCATGATGCGATCCGACATGGCGCCACGAAACAACTCTTCCATCATATTGGCAGGTGTCAGAATCTCACGCGCAATCAAGTCAGCATAATCACGCGCCACTTCTTGTTGACGACGCAAAAATAGGCCCTGGCACTTAATGCCAAGAATCTTTTTCTCGTGCAAAGGTCGGAACATCATTTGCAGTGCCAACCAATCAGACACCAAGCCAATGAAGCCACCAAATGCTGGCAACATCCAAGGCTGCTTGAAGATAATCCAGCAAACCATCTGAACCCAACCAATGGTGAAGCCGAACACAAAGCCAATATTGCTGAAAAACTTCAATTCGGTACGGCCAACTTCGCGAAAGATGTTGTTCAACATATTCTTATCTTTCATCAAGTTGGTAATAACCATATGCTTAATGTCGAAGTACTTATCAACATTGTTTTGTACTTCGAACATAATCGATTCAACGACTTGTGGCGCCTCCGCCTGCACTCGCGAAATGATTTTCTGTTTAGCAAAATCAGGCAGCGACTCCCATAAACCCGGCTGATACTGCTGCGCCACTTCGCGCGTAATATCTTCAGCTGCCGCTGTCATCGGAATTTTAATTTCCTCGGCTATTCGCTTGGGATCAAGTCGAGCAAAAATCTCGGCCGGCTTAATAAGCTTTGAAGTCATCAGCTCAATGGCAATAGTGGCCATTTTTTCGGCCTTGCGTGGAACAATGCCTTGCCAGCCCAAATAAGGCTTAATGCCAACAAACTCGATGGGTGAAAACATCATGCGAACGGCGACCACTTTAGTGATCCAACCGATAAATCCGCTGATAAAAGGAATGGAGAGGTAAAGCCACATATCGGCTTTAAAGTCGGCTACAAACGCTTCCCACATAATGCGGTTCCCTGCGAAATGGGCCTTTTGGCCATGAAATTATAATTTTTGTTAGCTATACAGCTGTCGCAATGATGCCTGAAAAACAACACAAGGCAATGCCTGCTATCCCCTAAAACAGCTCTTTCAGCACTTGGCGACTAATCATTCCTGTCTTTGTCGCTTTTTCCCGAATGTCGTCAGCAATCATTGCTGCCAACTTGCCGCCCACTAATGGCACGGCACAACTAACGTCCCAGTTCAGCGTATTCGTGGTAATTCCATCCAGCTCTGACAACACCATGCCAGCACGAATTTTAACCACCGATACCGAGCGATTTTCTAGCAGCAACTCACCATAACCGGTCGCTTTATTCCAGATATCGGTTTGATCCATCACGATGGGTTGATCTTGCTTTACAAAACGCTGTGCAAAAGCCGGCAACTCAATACTGGGCCTGTCTGTCACTCGCACTTTCGCGGTAAACACATCCCCATCCAAAACGCAGGATTGAATATCAAAACTGATATAGCCCATAAGCTCAGTTTTACGGGCTACATACTCAGGACTAGTCAGCATATTGAGCACCCTGTCCATCGGGGCGTCCCAACTCATTTGAGTGACAAATTGCATGATCTAACTACTGAAAATGATGACGAAGCACAATCGTTTCTGCACGATCAGGACCAGTAGAAACAATATCAACTGGGCACCCAACCAGCGTTTCAATGCGACGAATATAGCGACGCGCATTTTCAGGCAAAGCATCTAACGATTGCGCACCAACAGTGGACTCAGTCCAGCCTGGCAGCTCTTCATAAATAGGACGAACCTTCTCAAAAGCAGCAGCATCGGTCATCAGCGTCTCAATACTGCCCTCAGTTAACGCCTCATAACCGGTACAAACACGAATCACGTCCAAACCGTCTAGAACATCGAGCTTGGTCAGACATAATCCACTAATAGAGTTCAGCTCAACAGCACGACGCAACATCACCGCATCAAACCAACCACAACGGCGCTGACGCCCCGTGGTGGCACCAAACTCGTGACCTTTAACACCTAAATGCTTACCAACCGGATCACCTGCATCATCAGCAACGCTGTAAGGCAATTCGGTTGGGAAGGGGCCACTACCTACGCGAGTGGTGTAAGCCTTGGTAATACCCAGCACATAGTCTAGGTAAAGCGGACCAACACCTGAGCCGGTCGATACGCCACCGGCTGTGGTGTTTGATGAGGTTACAAAGGGGTAAGTCCCGTGATCGATATCGAGTAAAGAGCCTTGTGCGCCCTCATACATAATGCCGGCACCTTGACGACGCAGACCATGCAAAATAGCAGGAACATCGGCCAACAAATCACGTAACTCTTTAGCCCATGACTGAGCTTGCGCCAGCGCGTCATCAAAGTTGACTGGCTCAACTTTGTACATATGCACTAACTGAAAGTTGTGGTAATCCACTAGCTCACGTAAACGCTGCGGCAGATTGTCACGGAACAAGTCACCCAAACGAAGACCGCGGCGCGCCACTTTATCTTCATAAGCAGGTCCAATACCACGCCCCGTTGTACCGATCGCCGCACTACCACGCGCAGCTTCTCGAGCCTTATCCAAGGCCACATGGCAGGCCAAAATCAGTGGGCAGGCAGCTGATACACGCAGGCGATCACGTACCGGTACACCTTTATCTTCTAGGTAGGCCATTTCTTTCAGCAGAGCATCAGGCGCCAGTACCACACCATTACCAATCAGGCACTGCACACCAGGGCGCAAAATACCGGAAGGAATTAAGTGTAAAACGGTTTTTTCACCAGCAACCACCAGAGTATGACCTGCATTATGGCCACCCTGAAAGCGCACCACGGCTTGTGCATTATCAGTTAACAAATCAACGATTTTGCCTTTGCCTTCATCGCCCCACTGAGTACCCAATACCACCACTTGCTTGCCCATGACTTACTCTTCTCAATAACAAATTCAGGAAACGATTTGGCGCACAACCCAGTGCCCATTGTCTAAAACCAATTC
>CAMTYC010000067.1:0-45499 GCA_947085865.1 uncultured Moraxellaceae bacterium | reverse complement strand
TTATCTGCAGCACCATACCGATTTGGTGCCAGGCGATCGTATTGCGATTCAAATGCCGAACTTGCTGCAGTATCCCGTTGTGGTGTTTGGTGCATTAAGGGCAGGTCTAGTTCTGGTGAATACTAATCCGCTCTATACCACCCGTGAAATGCTGCACCAGTTCACAGATTCCGGCTGCCGAGCCATTGTGATTTTGGCCAACTTTGGTCATATGTTGGAAGTGGTGCTGCCACAAACGGATATTCGTCACATCATTGTCACCGAGGTGGGTGACTTGCTGCCTTGGCCTAAACGCTGGTTGGTCAATGCCACGGTTAATCACATCAAAAAAATGGTGCCAAATTACGAATTGGCAGAGGCTGTTTCTTTTCGTGCGGCATTAAAAAAAGGCTTAGAGCGTCCTGCCGTTGATCACACCCGTATGGCCGATGATTTAGCCATGTTGCAATACACTGGTGGCACTACAGGCCCAGCTAAAGGCACTATGCTGTCGCATGGCAATTTAGTGGCTAATTTGTTGCAAATTCGTTCTGTCATGACCACCTTCGAACCGGGTCGCGAAGTGATGATTGCGCCTTTGCCGCTTTATCATATTTTTGCGTTTACGGTGTCTTGCCTGGGCATGATTGAGCTCGGTGGTCATACGGTTTTAATTACCAATCCACGTGACTTGCCGGCATTTATCAAAGAGCTGGCGCGTTGGAAATACACCACCCTGGTTGGTCTGAACACCTTATTTGTTGGCTTAATGAATAACCCGGACTTCCGCAAACTGAATTTCTCTTCGCTGAAATTAACCGTTGCTGGTGGCATGGCCATGCAGCAGCAACCCGCAGAAGAGTGGGAAGCGATTACCGGCTGCCGTATTTGTGAAGGGTATGGATTAACCGAGACTTCGCCAGTAGTCACACTCAATCCTTTGGATGACATTCGCATTGGCACGATCGGTATGCCGTTGCCAAACACCTTATTAAAAGTGATGAGTGAAGAGAACACAGAGCTGGGCTTAAATGAGCCGGGTGAGCTCTATGTCAAAGGCCCTCAGGTGATGCAAGGTTATTGGCAGCACCCAGAGGCCACAGCAGAGGCGCTTACTGAAGATGGTTGGTTGCGCACGGGTGATATCGCGGTGATTCAGCCGGATGGTTTTGTACGTATTGTTGATCGCAAAAAAGACATGATTTTGGTTTCTGGCTTTAATGTTTACCCGAATGAAATCGAAGAAGTGGCTACCATGCATGCCAGTGTTTTGGAGTGTGCTGCGGTGGGTGTGCCTGATACAAAATCGGGTGAGGCCATTAAGTTATTTGTGGTGAAAAAAGACCCCTTCTTAACGGAAGAGAATTTGATTGCTCATCTACGAAGCAATCTAACCGGTTACAAAGTACCCCGTTATATTGAGTTTAGAGCTGACTTGCCGAAGAGTAATGTGGGTAAAATCCTGCGTCGCGAATTGCGCGAGGTTTAAGTAGAGCGTTCATGACGGTATACACCGGTGCAGCGGCAATCCCAGATCAAATCAATTGGTCTGGCGATCTGCCCGTACTTGAGGCGCGTGATCAACTCATTGCTGCCATCTCCAAACATCAAGTCATTATTGTCGCGGGTGAAACGGGCTCGGGTAAAACGACGCAGCTGCCGAAAATTTGCTTAGCAGCAGGCCGTGGCCGTACTGGTTTAATCGGCCATACCCAACCGCGACGCATTGCTGCCCGTGCCGTGGCAACCCGTATTGCTGAAGAGTTGGTCACGACTGTTGGCCAAGGGGTTGGTTTTAAAGTTCGTTTTAGTGATCACACCAGCCCCGGCACGTATTTAAAACTAATGACCGATGGCGTACTACTCGCTGAACTTGCACACGATCGTTATTTAAATGCCTACGACACGTTGATCATTGATGAGGCGCATGAACGCAGTCTAAATATTGATTTTTTGTTGGGTTATCTGCGCCAGTTATTACCGCGCCGCAAAGACCTTAAAGTCATTATCACCTCAGCCACTATTGATGTGGCGCGTTTTAGTCAGCACTTTCATGATGCCCCGGTGTTTGTTGTTGAGGGCCGAAGCTTTCCTGTGGAGGTGCGCTATCGCCCCTTGCTGCTAGACCGTAGCAGTGAAGATGATGCACTTTATGACGATATTGAAGAGGCCATTCCGCGGGCGGTTGTGGCAGCGGTAGAAGAGTGCTTGCAGCATGAGCGCGACCAAGGCCAGCCGGGGCGTGGTGATATTTTGGTGTTTTCGAGCTCGGAGCGCGAAATTCGGACCTTGGCAGAAACACTTAGACGTTATGGCCCGCCACATACTGAAATTCTGCCGCTGTATTCACGCTTGTCGATCCAAGAGCAGCAGAAGGTTTTTAGTCGTGGTGCGGGTCGGCGCATCATTATTGCGACTAACGTGGCTGAAACATCTCTGACTGTGCCCAATATTCACTATGTGATTGATCCGGGCTTTGCGCGTATTAGTCGTTACTCCTATCGTTCCAAAGTGCAGCGACTACCCATCGAGGCAGTGTCGCAGGCCAGTGCTAATCAACGCGCAGGACGATGTGGTCGGATTGCGCCTGGTGTTTGTATTCGTCTTTATAGTGAAGTCGATTACCAGTCACGAGCCTTATTCACTGACCCCGAAATTCAGCGTACCAACTTAGCTGCCGTTATTTTACAAATGCAGCTGTTGGGACTGGGTGATGTTGGCTCTTTCCCATTTCTGGATTCCCCAGACTCACGTTTAATCAATGACGGCTTCCGACTACTCGAAGAGCTTGGCGCAGTAGATTCTCAGCGCCGAATGACCAAGATTGGGCGGCAGTTAGCGCGTATGCCATTAGACCCACGTCTGGCACGTATGGTGGTGGCTGCTGCGCCGTTGGGTGCGCTGCATGAGGTGCTGATTATTGTGGCCGCATTGTCGGTACAAGATCCACGTGAGCGCCCGCATGACAAGCAACAAGCTGCTGATGAGCGTCACGCCCAGTTTAGAGATGCAGACTCTGACTTTGTCTTTTTCGTGAACCTTTGGAACCAGTTGTCGGCGCAAAAGGAGACCATGACTGAGCGTCAACGTCGCGAGTTTGCCCGCAAACACTTCTTGTCATGGATGCGCTTGCGCGAGTGGCGTGAAACCTACCGCCAATTACAACAACTCTGTGAAAGCCTTAAGCTGCCAATTAATCGTGAACCTGCACCGTATGAGGCTATTCATCGCGCCTTATTGACGGGACTGTTGTCACAGGTGGCGCAAAAGGGCGAAGAGCGTGAATACCAAGCGCCACGTAATCAAAAAGCAGTTATTTTCCCCGGCTCGGTATTAGCAAAAAAAGGCCCACCTTGGCTGATGGCGGCTGAGCTGATGGAAACAGGGCGAGTTTACTTGCGTTTGGTGGCACGTATTGAGCCGGCATGGGTGGAGCATCTTGCTCAACATTTGATTAAGCGAAGCTACTCTGAACCACATTGGTCACGCCGTCAGGGCCGTGTTATGGCCTACGAACAAACCTCGTTGTATGGCCTAATTTTACAAACTAAACGCCGTGTAAATTATGAAGTCATAGATCGTGAAGCATCACGTGAAATCTTTATTAGAGATGCTTTGGTGGCGGGTGAGGTTGATTTAAAAGCGGCATTTTTTAAGCACAACCAGGCGCTGATTGCTGAGGTTGAACACTGGGAAGATAAAACTCGTCGGCGTGATTTATTAGTTGATGAGCAGGCCTTGTTTGCTTTTTACGACAGTCGTATTCCGCCAGATGTGGCGAGCTTGAAGTCGTTTGAGGATTGGCGTCATCGCGCCGAAAAAGACAACCCCAGTATTTTGTTATTGGAAGAGCAGGACGTGCTGGCACGAGAGGCGGACTCACGAGCTTTGCATGACTATCCCGACAGCTTACGCTTGGCCGGTCATGATCTTGCGCTGAGTTATGTATTTGAACCTGGCAGTGAGTTTGATGGGGTTACAGTGCAGGTGCCGCTAGGTTTGTTAGATGATATTTCAGAACAGCGCTTAGCGTGGTTGGTGCCAGGTTTGATCGCAGGCAAAGTAGAAGCCTTATTACGTGGTTTGCCCAAGCCTCTGCGTCGTCAATTAGTACCGTTGCCGGATACCGTTGAGCATATTTTGGATGGTATTCGTTTTGCCGAAGGTGATTTGCTGCAAGTACTCAGCCAGGCTGTCAGCCGTCGTGGGGTTCGTGTTGCTCAACATGACTGGCAAGAAGCGACATTAGATGATCATTTCCGCATGAATATTTGCGTGTTAGGCGCAAAAAAAGAGGTGTTGGCGCAAGGCCGTGATCTACAGCAGTTGCGTGCAGCGTTAACGCGACAAGGGCGAAGTGCCAACGCCATTGATGGTCATGCAAAAAAACAATGGGAACGCATTGGTATAAAAGCTTGGGACTTTCCGGACCTGCCAGATTGTATTAGTACTGAGTCTGGCGGCCTGCCAGGCAAAGCCTATCCAGCACTGCATAAAACTCCACAAGGCATAGCGCTGACTTTGTTTCAAGGGCAAAAGCAGGCACAAGCAGCCCATGCCGAGGGTGTCGCTGAGCTCATTTGCCATGTTCTTAATCAGGACTTTAAGTCGCTGCGTAAACAGCTCCGTAACGACAAAACATTGCTACTGCATGCTAACGCGTGGATAACCATTGATCAGCTGGATGCAGACGTTTCCTATGCGCTTGTTGCACAATATTTGGCGGGGCAGAAATCACTGGTTTACACTCAGCAGGAGTTTGACCGAGTAGTCGCAGATTTGTGTCCGCAATTGATGACACGAGCGCAGCAAATCATCACTTTGGTTGCGCAGATATATCAGTTGGCGCATCAAGTGTTGATGCAGTTAAAGCCACTGAATTCGCCAGTTTATGTGATGGCGAATGCGGATATGCAGATGCAATTACAAAGCTTAAAGTTAGGAGCTTTTTTGCGTGAGGTTGAGTATTTGCGTTGGCAGCATTATCCGCGTTACTTAAAAGCGATGTTGCAGCGCCTAGAGAAGTTAAGCAGTAATGTTTTAAAAGATGATAAAGGCAGCGCAGAATTACAGCAGCGTTGGTTAGCTTGGCAGCAATTAGTCGAGCACTGGCAGAACCAAGGCAAGGACCTGCAACCATTGCTGGATTATCGTTGGTTATTAGAAGAGTATCGGGTATCTATTTTTGCCCAACCTATGAAAACGGCCGTGCCGGTGTCAAACGTACGTTTGGATAAAGTTTGGGCACAACTAACGAGTTAACGAGGTTTTCATGCAAGAAGTGGTTATTAGCGGCACCGGTTTATACACTCCCACTGAGAGTGTGAGTAACGAAGAGCTAGTTATTGCCTTTAACGAATATGTACGTCGTTATAACGAGCGCAATGCCGCAGCGATTGCTGCAGGGGAAGTGACCGCATTAGCAGAATCCAGCCCAGAGTTCATACATAAGGCCTCCGGTATTGAGTCACGTTATGTGATGAATAAGTCTGGCGTTATCGATCCTGATCGTATGTACCCGTTTATTCCTGAACGTAGCGACGATGAACTTGGCATTCAGGCCGAAATCGGGGCTGATGCTTGTCGTCAAGCGTTGGCGAACGCCGGCAAAACCACCGATGATGTTGATGCCATTATTGTGGCTTGCTCAAATATGCAGCGCGCCTATCCTGCAGTTGCCATTGAGATTCAGCAGGCGCTAGGTTGTGGTGGTTATGCCTATGATATGAACGTTGCCTGCTCATCGGCGACTTTTGGTATTCAAGCAGCAGTCGACGCCATCCGCTCTGGATCTGCACAATGTGTGTTAGTCGTTAGCCCCGAAATAACATCGGGTCACTTAGAGTTTAGAGATCGCGACTGCCATTTCATTTTTGGTGATGTGGCGACTGCTATTGTGGTTGAAGCCAAACAAACCTGCACTGTGCCAGGTGCATTTGAAGTCATTGGTACGCGCTTGCAAACTAAATTCTCCAATGCGATTCGTAACAATTTTGGTTTTTTAAATCGTTGTGATGAGTCTGGTGTTGGGGCTCGCGATAAACTATTCCGCCAAGAAGGTCGGAAAGTTTTTAAAGAAGTCTGTCCAATGGTCGCTGAACAAATTTTGTCTCATAGCCAAGACTTAGGTCTTAGCGTAGAACAAATTAAACGCTTTTGGTTACACCAAGCTAACTTGTCTATGAATGAGCTGATTTCTCGTCGTGTGTTAGGTCGTGATGCAACTAAAGAAGAAGCGCCAGTGATTTTGAATGAGTACGCCAATACTAGCTCTGCAGGTTCAGTGATTGCGTTTCATAAATACCATGAGGACTTGCAGCCGGGTCAGGTCGGAGTGATGTGCTCTTTTGGTGCGGGTTATTCTATCGGTAGTGTCTTTGTTAAGCGGTGTTAAATTGAGCTCTAGGGAAAGAGCAGGGAGCAACAAATGAACGTTAAACTGGCCGTTTTGCCTACTGCTTTAGTATTGGCTTTAGGTGCAGGTTCGGCAGCTGCCGATAATGACCCATTAGAGCCAATTAATCGTGGTTTTTTTGTGTTTAATGAACAGGTTGATAAGTACCTCGCAAAACCAGCCGCACAAGTCTATGAGCGAGTGACGCCGCGCCCTGTGAGCACTGCAATCACTGACTTTTTTAATAATTTGGCGGCACCAATCACCATCGTTAATTTATATCTGCAGTGGCAGCCACACGATGCCACGACACAGTTGGCGCGCTTTATGTTTAACAGCAGCTTTGGCGTCGGTGGCCTTGTTGATGTGGGCACGCCTATGGGCTTGCCTCGGCAAAAAACAGATTTGGGTATTACCTTAGGTAAGTATGGGGTTGGTCCTGGCCCTTATTTAATGCTGCCATTGTTGGGCCCCAGCTCATTTAGAGACTTTCCGGCGCGGGTTGCTGATTCGGCTGCCGACCCACGAGCTTATATGAATGACACGGCTCGATTCTCAATGCTGGCCTTGGATATTGTGGATACACGTGCACGTTTACTGCCTTTGGAGAAATCCATTATTGGTGATCGCTACACATTTATTCGTGATGCCTATTTGCAGCAACGTGTATTTGCTATTAGCGGTGGTGTGGTTGAAAACGATAGTTTCTTAGATGACTCTCTCGAGTTTGATGAGCAAAACCAAGGCAGCTTTTAATGAATGATAGTTTGACCGGCTCTGTGTTGGTCATTGAGTCAGACAGCCATCATCGTCAACATTTGGTGGAGTGGTTGCGTGCTGATGGTTTTAAGGTGCATGAGGCTGCCAGTGTTGATAGCGGTTATGCTTTGGCCTGCAACTTAAAGCCTAGCTTGATTCTGGGTGATGTTGTTTTGGCCTTGGCAAATGGTTCTCAGCTGTTGCGGGCTTTGCTGCGTGAGCTGCCAGAAACGTCAGTCATTGTTGTGACTGAGTCAGCCTCATTAAATGAGGCTGTTACCGCCTTGCAAGAGGGTGCCAGTGACTTCCTGATTAAGTCGATGCTAAACGATGATATTTTGCGTGTGTCAGTGCAGCGAGCAATTGAGCGGCGTGTGCTACGTGAGCAAAACAATTCCTACCGTGCGCAATTAGAGCTGGCAAACAGCCGATTAGCTGAAAGCCTTAAGTTGCTGGAGTATGACCAGCAGTCTGGGCGGCAAGTTCAGCTTCGTTTATTGCCACCCACACCACATCTCACTAATGGCTTAGAAATCAATCATTACCTACAGCCATCGTTATTTTTGTCGGGCGACTTTGTTGATTATTTTAGTGTTGGTGCAGGGCGTACCGCTTTTTATTTAGCGGATGTCTCGGGTCATGGCGCTTCCAGTGCTTTTGTGACTGTTTTCCTTAAAACACTCACTAATCGCATCCGTCGGCATTATGAAAAACGCACATCAGCAGCAACGTTGTCGCCTGGCCGTATCATGACATCAATGAATGAAGAGCTGCGAATGTTGGCTACAGGCAAGCATTTGACGGTGTTTTGTGGCGTTATTGACACTAATTCTAATCAGCTAATTTATAGCATTGGTGGCCATTATCCGCCGGCTATGTTGAAAAATGGCAATGAACTCATTGTGTTGCCCGGTAATGGCAAGCCATTAGGCTTATTTCCTGATGTTCATTATGAAGAGTACACACTGCAGTTGGCGCCGAGCTTTTCCCTTGTAGCCCTTTCTGATGGTATCCTAGAGGTTATGACAGAGCCTGATTTGGTAGCCAAAGAAGCTCGTATTCAAGCTGCGGTAGCAGCGGCAAATGGCCAATGGGCTGTGCTAAAAGCGCAGTTAGGTGTGGAAACCATGAGTGATGTACCTGACGATATTGCCGTACTCATGATTAAACGTGATCAATGATATGAGCGATTGTAAGATGCAGTATGCCGAGCACAACGGCACTTATGTGTTGAAGTTGCGCGGTGATGTGCGGGTGCCTATTTGTACCTCCTTGGAAACGTTTATCGAAGACCATTTGCTTAATGACAAACGTCTGCGAGCGGTCATGATCGATCTGACGGAAACCGATAGCATCGATTCGACGGCATTGGGCTTGCTCGCCAAAATTGCCGTGGCTTTGCGTGAGCTGAATTTAGGTAAGCCCATCATTTTGTGCTTAAGCTCAGACATCAATCGTATTCTGGCCAGCATGGGCTTTGACGAAGTTTTCCGAATTCTTCAAACCACGGCAGCGTTGCGTGATCGCCTCGATGAGCTACCTGATGAAGTGCTGTCGGAAGCTGAAGTGACACAATGTGTGATTGATGCCCACCGAACGTTGATGGGCTTGAGTGAAAGTAATCAACAAACCTTCCGCAGCCTTGTTGACGCTCTCGAAAGCGAGAAGCGCCACCAACACTAGTTAGCCTTAATGCTTAAGCTAAGCGTTGCTTAAGCAGGGCTTCTAACTTTTCAATATCAGCCGCAAATAACCGAATACCTTCCGCCAGCTTTTCTGTCGCCATAGCGTCCGCGTTTAACTGCCAGCGAAACGCAGCTTCGCTTAATGCTGTAGGAGGCTGTGTATTTTTCGACAGAGTGGCATTCAGTGCGGGTGTTAATGCTTGCTCCTCTTGAGCAAGCGCATCTAGCAGGGCAGGACTGATGGTGAGTTTGTCGCAACCGGCTAATGCACGAATTTCGCCAGTGTTGCGAAAGCTTGCACCCATCACGACGGTGCGGTAGTTGTTGCGTTTGTAGTGCTCATAAATGGCTTTGACTGACACTACGCCTGGATCAGTTTCTGCGCTGTATTGCTGGCCTGTCTTTTGCACATGCCAGTCTAAAATACGACCCACAAACGGTGAGATCAGCGTGGCGCCAGCATCAGCAGCGGCTTGTGCCTGCGCCATACAAAACAGCAAGGTTAAATTGCAGTGTATGCCTTCTTGTTCCAGTTGCTTAGCGGCTTGAATACCTTCCCAAGTGCTGGCGATTTTGATTAAAACTCGTTCACGACCAATACCCTGTGCCTGATAGTGAGCGATCAGTCGGCGCGCTTGCGCTAACGTAGCGGGGATATCAAATGATAGTCGTGCATCAACTTCAGTCGAAACTAGGCCCGGAATATGCTTGAGAATTTCAACACCAAAGCCAACAGCAACAGACTCCATTGCGGCTTGAAGCTGTTGGCCGGTCGGTAGTTTTTTTGCCAGTGCCACACCCTCATCCAGAATATGACTATAGGCTGAGTCACTGGCTGCTTTCAGGATCAGTGAAGGGTTAGTGGTGGCATCAACTGGGCGTAGTCGTTGAATGCTATTGATGTCACCAGTGTCTGCGACAACAGTAGTGTGCTGAGTTAATTGTTCTAATGGATTGGTCATAACAGTCCTTATAAAGTCACGCCAGCTTCGGCTGCGGCGGCGATTAATACTTCAATGCCTGCGCCGGGTTTATGCGCGTGTGTACTGAGTACTTGGCGGAATCGGCGGCCCCCAGGCTCGCCTTGGAATAAGCCCAGTATATGCCGTGTCATGTGATTAAGTGGGCAGCCTGCAACTAATTCACGTTCTACAAAAGGTAAATAAGCGCGCAGGATATCGCCACGAGTTGACAGTTCAGTGACACCCCATAACTGTTGTGCCTGCACTAATAAATAGGGGTTTTGGTAGGCCTCACGACCAATCATGACACCATCAGTATGCTGCCAGTGCTCAGTGATCTCGGCAACGGTTTTAATGCCACCGTTAATTTCAATCTGCAGCTGTGGCCGCTCTGCCTTTAAACGATAAACATCGGAATAACGCAGCGGCGGCACGTCACGATTTTCTTTGGGGCTCAAGCCCGCCAAAATCGCGATGCGTGCGTGCACAATAAAATGGCTACAGCCAAAGCCCGCTACGGTGTCGACAAAGTTCAGCATGTCGTCATAGTGCTCAAGGCCATCAATACCAATGCGGTGCTTTACGGTGACGGGAATATCAACTGCGGCTTGCATTGCCGCAAGTGCTTCACCCACTAATGCAGGTTCTGCCATTAAACAGGCACCAATTCGACCTTGTTGTACACGGTCTGAGGGGCAGCCAACATTTAAGTTGATTTCGTCATAGCCCCAGTCTTGGCCTAGTTTGGCACAATGCACTAAGTCTTTAATGTCACTACCGCCTAGCTGTAGCGCGATCGGGTGTTCAGCAACCTCATAACGTAAATGCCTTGGTACATCACCAAAAACCAAGGCTTGGGTAGTGACCATTTCGGTATACAAGCGAACGTGCGGATGGCATAGGCGCAAGAAGTTGCGAGCATGGCGCGTGGTCCAATCCATCATCGGCGCCACGGAAAGTTTTTTCGGTTGTGCAGACATTAATACAGTAGCTATTCAGTGGGTTATAGTCATTCTATCGTTAAACAGGAGTTAACCACGTGTCTTATTTTGCCTTAAGCCTAACGACTTTGCCGGACTATCTAAAAAGTAGCGGTTTGGCAAAGCAGTTATTGGCAGAGGATGAAACACTGCAGTGTAGTGACTTAGCCGACGGCAATTTAAACCTCGTTTTTCGTGTGCGTAATGAGGCTGGGCAGTCAGTCATTGTTAAGCAGTCGCTACCATGGGCACGTAAGTACCCAGATTTTGCCTTGCCATTATCACGCGCCAAGCTAGAGCAAGACCTGTTGCAGTCTTACTTAGATTATTGCCCTGATTATGTGCCTAAGGTTTATCACTATGACAACGAGATGTATGTCTGTGTGATGGAAGATTTGGCAGCACACCAGATTCTGCGAACGGGTTTGCAGGCAGGAAAGGTATATGGACATTTAGCGACGCATTTGGGGGATTTTTTAGCGCGCTCACTCTTTTTTAGCTCAGATTTCGCCTTAGACTCGGCCACCAAAAAAGCACGTGTGACGCAATTTACCAATCCGGTATTAGTGAAAGCCCAAGAAGATGTGTGCTTTACCCAGCCACTGATTAATCATCCGCATAACCACTGTCATCCGGAATTAATGCCCTTGGCGTTGAGTTTGCGTGCCGATATTAAATTGCATGCCCAAGTGTTGCGTTGCAAGTGGCTATACATGACACGTGCTGAAGCGTTATTGCACGGCGATTTACACACGGGCTCCATTATGGTCACGGATCATGACACCCGCATTATTGATCCAGAATTTGGTTTTTATGGCCCCATGGCCTATGACATCGGTTGCTTATTAGCACATTTATATATTGCGGCCACGGTGCAAGTTTTGCCCGAAAATCAGCGTTGGTTAAAACAGGTGATGGTCGATACTTGGTTGTCCTTTGAGCAAGGCTTTGCTGCACTCGCCAAGCAACACAGCATTCAAGGTGAGTGGGATAATCCGCAGCTTATTGGCGACTACTTAGAGGAATTACGTGCTGATAGCTTGCGTTTTGCGGGTGTTGAGTTAATTCGTCGAACGATTGGATTGGCGCATGCGCCTGAGTGGGAAGATATGACCACAAATCGCATTGACGCTGCTAAACAGTGTTTGCATACGGCGAAGGCATGGTTGTGTCCAACAGCACCGTTTTCATCAATAACAGAAGCTCTGCAGTTGTCTTAGGTGATTGCCCTGTTAGGTTAAGTTGTGGCGGCTATGTCATAGTCGGCACAGTTTTTTTAGGAGGTTGCTTATGCAGTGGCAGACGCGAATCACGCAATTATTGGGTATTGAGCATCCCTTTATCTGTTCAGGCATGACCTATGTTTCGAACGCAGAGTTAGCGGCGGCAGTCAGTAATGCCGGTGGTTTAGGGCTAATCCAAATTGGTCATTTAAGCCCAGAGCAGGCGCGTGCCGAAATTCGAAAAGCACGTGGCTTAACGAATAAACCCTTCGGTATTGGTTTGGCTTTGATGATGCCGGGTGCAACAGAAAATGCGGAAGTGGCTTTAGCTGAAAAAGTACCCGTGATTAATTTTTCCTTAGGTAAGGGCGACTGGTTGTGCCAGCGCGCTCATGCTTATGGCGGCAAGGTGATTGCAACCGTAGTGAATGCAAAACACGCACAAGCCGCCGAACGCTCTGGTGTAGATGCATTAATTGTGACGGGTCATGAGGCCGCTGCGCATGGTGGTGATGTCACCACCTTGGTGTTAGTGCCGGCGATTCGTCGAGTGACAAAATTGCCGATTATTGCTGCTGGTGGTCTGGCGGATGGTGCCAGTTTGCCTGCTATTTTGGCCTTAGGTGGTGATGCGGTGGCCATGGGCACACGCTGGGCCATGACTGTAGAAAGCCCGCTGCATGAGAACACTCGGCAAGTGGTGCTAAAGAAGTCGGTGCACGACACTATTTACACCAGTAATTTTGACGGTATGCCTTGCCGCATTATGAAGACTCCAACAGGGCAGGCCGTTAGTAAAAAACCACTGACGCCATGGCGAGCCTGTTGGGAGGCACTAAAAGCCATGCGTGCGCAGCGTCGGCCTTGGTCGGAGTTATTCAGCACAATTCGACAAGAAGGTTTGCTGGCGGCTATTAAACTAGCGTATTTTGGCGCGGCAATTGAGCGTATTCGGGTTGCAATTTTAGATGGCGACCAGACCCGTGGGGTGCAGTTAATTGGTCAGGCTCAAGGTTTAATCAATGATGTACCTAACTGTGCGCAATTGATGCAGCGCCTGCTTGAAGAGGCGACACAAGCACATCAGCAAGTACTTGCGTGTGCGCCAACTTCGACTGAAGTCGAAGTGCGCAGCGCCTAAGGTGTATGGCAGCATTTCTGTAGGAGGCAATATGTTGTTGCAAGAGGCTATTCATGGCCGCCGATCAATGCCTGTGCTGGGCATGCCCATGCCAAACGCAGAGCAGTTAGAGGCGGTTTTTTTGGCGGCAGCACGTGCGCCTGACCATCGCCTTTTGCGTCCTTGGCGTTATTTAGTGCTTACAGGTGATGGTTTGAGTCAGCTTGGCCAAGCCTTTGTTGATGGCATGAGCGAATTGGACCCTGAGCGTGCACTACGTGATCACCAGCGTTTACTGGACATGCCACACCGTGCCCCAATGATTGTGGTGGCTATTTTGTCACTGAATGCACATCCGACTGTGCCCGAATGGGAGCAATGGTTGAGTCTGGGCGCTGGTGTGCAAAACATGCTGCTAACGCTGCATGACCAAGGCTTTGCTGGCATGTGGCGAACGGGTGACTTAGTTGCGAGTTTGGCTGTTAAGTCGTTTTTAGGTCTGCAAGATCATGAACAAATTGCTGGATTTATCTATGTTGGCAGCGCAAAAGGTGAAAAAGCTGCCCCTGCATTGCCAGAGAAACTTTGGCAGCATTGGCCAGCTGTGGAGTCGAAGTGACTGATTTAGTTCAAGCACAGGCATTTGTGTTGCAAATGCGAGAACAAATGCCGCTGCTAAACTTTATGCAGATTGATGCCACCCATTGGGATGGTCAAGTGTTGACCTTGGCGGCACCGCTAGAGCCTAACCGAAACGACAAAAACACTGCTTTTGCTGGCTCTATTGCAAGCTTATCAACGGTGACGGGTTGGGCCTTATTAATGCTGTGGTGTCAGCGGGAGTTTGGCCCTTGTCAGGTAGCGGTATATCACGCCGAGCTGCGTTATCGACATCCAATCACCGATGTCTTTAAAGCATCTGCGCATTTACCCAACGAAGCCGCGCTAGAACAGCTTCGTAAACGCATGGCCAGTCATGGTAAGGGTCGTATTGATGTGCAGTTGGTTGTGCATAGTGGTGAGCAAGAAGCAGTCACACAAACGGCAGGTTATGCCATCTGGACTGTGCCATACTAGCGGGTATGTTTAGTGCTGGTATGAGTTATGTCGTCAAATTGCCCTGAGCCTGAGCTCGCTGATACACGTGAACGTATTTTATTGCAGGCAAGCCGCGTGTTTGCTCGTAAGGGTTATCAGCAAGCCAAATTAGATGAAATTGCTCGTGAGGCAGGGCTAACAAAAGGCGCAATCTATTGGCACTTTCGCAATAAGTCAGATTTGTTTTGTGCGTTATTGGAAGAGCGCATGCAACGAAATACAGCGCCATTGTCGACCGAGCTGAGCGAGGCCTTACAGTTAAAAGACGAGAATAGTCGTCGTTTGGCATTAACACATGTGCTGAAAGCAACACTGGCTCGTTTTCGTTCAGATGCCGATTGGCCGCGCCTGTGTTTAGAGTTTCTAGCGCAGTCGCGAGATGCAGAAGTCGCCGAGCGTGTGCGTGGTTTGTATGCCAATGGTCGGCGCATTGCAATGAATGTAGTTGATGCTATGAAAGTGGCAGGATTAACGGATGCTCACATCAATAGCGATATGTTGTCGTTATTTTGGTATGCGTTGATCGATGGTTTGATGCTGGCTTGGATTGTGCGGCCAGAAGACTTTGCAGATGATGCAATTATTGATGAGATGGTAGCGATGTTGTGGCGCGGACTATGTCCAAAAGCAACGCCCAAGCAGGGTGCTTAGGCGGCTTGACGTGATGGGAACTGGCAGCGCTCGGCTAAATCAGCACAGGCTTTTTGGATCATTTCTTCAGTGATCGCAATTTCACGGCCTTGCTCATCAAGCAAAATAGCGAAGTGGAATGGATTAACCATTGCTGTACCATCATTCGATTGTGTTGTTACGTAGTTCATAACTTGCCCCTATGTGTGGCGTTTCCTTGAGCTCAATATAGCCAGCCACTGACCCGTTGTCGCTTGAAAGCGTGCTTAAGTTGTAACCAACTATGAAAAACATTTCGACACATCTTCAGTCACAGTTTGCGCCAATTCGTGTCGGTATTTTGCTCAATCCTTATGCCGGTGTGGGCGGTCAGCTGGCGCTGAAAGGCAGTGATAGTCTGACTCGAGAGCTGCGCGAGCAGGTTCAAGCCAACGTTGAAAAAGGCCAAAGCCATGCTCAGCAACGCTTGTCTATTGTTATGAAGTTATTACAACAGCAGCAGCTATTACACCGTTTTGACTTAATTACTGCGCCGGCACAGCTGGGTGCACAGGCCCTAGAGGCACTAAATATTCCTTGTCGGGTAGTTAATCTACCGGTTGGTTCTCACACCACTGCGGATGACACTGTGCGCTTGGCTAAGGCACTACTAGCAGAGGGTGTGGATCTGCTGTTGTTTGCAGGTGGTGATGGCACGGCACGTGACGTGTGTTTGGCGGTGGGGTTGCAGGTGCCAGTATTGGGTGTTCCCGCTGGAGTAAAAATGCATTCAGGCGTTTTTGCTATTAACCCACAAGCTGCTACCGATGTTTTGCAAGAAATTGCCCTAGGCCATTGGGTGAGTGCAGAGCTGGCAGAAGTGCGTGATATTGATGAGATGGATTTGCAACAAGGCCGTTTGCGAGCGCGACATTATGGTGAAATGCGAGTGCCAGCTCTGGCCAATCATATTCAGCAGGTTAAATGCTCTGGACGTGAAGTAGAGGCGCTTGTTGTTGCTGAAATTGCTGCTGGCTTTGTGGAAAGCATGCGTGATGACTGTGTTTATGCACTGGGGCCCGGCACAACCATAGCCGCGATTGCTGAGCAATTAGGTGTTAAAAATACCTTATTGGGTTTTGACCTAGTGCAATCGGGCCAGTGTTTGGCTAATGATGTGACTGCTGAAGATTTGTTGGTTATGGCAAAGCAGCACCAGCTGATGGTAGTGATTGCACCGACGGGTGGCCAAGGTAGCTTGATTGGCCGTGGCAATCAGCAGCTCAGCGCAGCTCTTCTGCATCATATTGGTCGTGAAAATATATTGATTGTATCCAGTGCCAGTAAATTGGCCGAACTTGATGGTCGACCATTACGCTTGGACACGGGTGATGCGACGCTGGACAAACTGTGGTCGGGCTTATGGTATGTACATACGGGTTATCAGCAACAAGTGCTGTATGCCGTTCAAGGTTAATAGGTGAGGGTAAAGCATGAGTGTATCGTTGTTTGAGCCAGTCAATTTGGGCGAAGTTAGCCTTAAAAACCGGGTATTAATGGCGCCGCTAACGCGTATGCGTGCCGGAGCTGGTGATGTGCCAACAGACTTGATGGCGGAGTATTATCGTCAGCGCGCCGGTGCAGGTTTGATTATCTCGGAGGCGTCACAAGTGTCGCCACAGGGCAAAGGTTATATGCAGACGCCTGGCATTTATAGTGATGCACAAGTGCAAGGCTGGCAGAAAGTAACGGCTGCTGTGCACCAGGCTGGTGGCAAAATTGCCATGCAGTTATGGCATGTTGGTCGCATTTCGCACAGCAGTTTGCAAGTTGATGAGCAAGCACCGGTATCGGCGTCTGCGATTGCTGCTAAAACACGCACGACAGTCTTAGGCGAAAATGGCCAGCCACAACGTGTTAATTGCTCAACGCCAAGAGCCTTAGGACTTGATGAAATACCCACACTGATTCAAAGCTATCGTGATGCCACGGTCAACGCACAGACAGCAGGCTTTGACTGTGTTGAAGTGCATGCTGCACATGGTTATTTACTGCAGCAATTTCAGGCGGCAGAAAGCAATGAACGTACCGACATTTATGGTGGCTCGTTAGAAAATCGCGCACGATTAACGTTAGAAGTTCTAGACGCTGTGATTGCTGCTTGGACACCAGGTCGTGTGGGCATCCGTATTTCACCGATGGGTAGCTTTAATGCACTGGAGCCTGCTGATGGTGAGGCTATGGCGTGGTATTTAGCCGAGCAATTTGAGCGCCGAGGCATAGCGTATATACATTTATCTGAGCCTGATTGGGCCGGTGGGCTTCCCATTACCGATGCCTTCCGCCAAGGCTTGCGCCAACGCTTTTCTGGCGCGATTGTGGGTGCTGGTGCTTATACCCGCGAAAAGGCAGAGCGCTTATTAGCAAAGCAGTGGATAAACGCCGCTGCCTTTGGTCGTGACTATATTGCTAATCCTGATTTAGCGGATAGGCTGCGCTTGGATCAGGCCTTAAACCCGCAGCGACCAGAGCTGTTCTATGGTGGTGGTGCGGAAGGCTATACCGACTATCCAAGCTTAAGTGCCTAAAACGTAAGGCATAAAAAAGCCCGCAAAAGCGGGCTTTTTTTACAACTACATCTTAAGCGATTTGCATGTTTTGCAATGCTGCGATGCGCTTTTCCAGTGGAGGATGCGACATGAACAGCGAAGCCAAGCTGAAGCCTTCACGCTTGCCGGTAGTAATGGCCATTGCGGTCATCTCGGCAGGCATTTGATCTGGTACTTCATGCTCACGTTGTAATGCTCGCAAAGCATCAATCATGTTCTGGCGACCAGCTAAACGAGCACCGGCTTCATCGGCACGGAACTCACGATAGCGTGAGAAGTACATGACGATGGTGGAGGCCAGAATACCCAAAACGATGTCTGCAACAATGCTGGTGACATAGTACGCAATGCCAGGGCCGTCTTCGTTTTTGAATACCACACGATCAACAAAGTTACCGATGATGCGCGAGAAGAACATAACAAAGGCGTTTACTACACCTTGAATCAAGGCGAGTGTGACCATGTCGCCGTTAGCGACGTGACCAATTTCATGGCCCAGCACCGCACGTACTTCTTCGCGACGCATGCGCTGTAGTAAGCCTGTTGAAACAGCTACAAGAGCATCATTTTTGTTCCAGCCAGTAGCAAAGGCATTGGATTGGTGGCTAGCAAAAATACCCACTTCAGGCATTTTGATACCGGCTTTTTGTGACAATTCAGCCACGTTCTCTAGCAACCAGCGCTCTTCGGCAGTGCGAGGATTCTCGATCATCTGCACACGCATGGCACGCTTGGCCATCCACTTGGACATCAGTAGTGATACCAATGAACCAACGGCACCAAAAACAAAGCAGAATACTAATAAGTTACCTAGTTGCAGTGTGTTACCCGCGCCATGCGTAGAGCCAACGCCGAGTAGGCTCAGCACGATACCAGCAACCACCACAACGGCTAAGTTGGTCAGTAAGAAAAGGGCAATTCGCATCATGGGTTAGGGCTCTCCTATCAAGTTACTAATAAAGTAGGGGCGACAAATGACGATTTCAAGTCAACAGCGCCCAATAATTAAATCTTGTCCGTGCCGTGGCGACGGCGATATCCCTCTAAAAAGCGTGCTAAGCGGCTGATCGCTTCGATCAGCTCTTCACGGTGGGGCAGAAACACCACGCGGAAGTGATCGGTATTCGGCCAATTAAAACCTGAGCCTTGCACCAGCAGCACTTTTTCAGCTTTCAATAGCTCCAAAATAAACGCTTGGTCATCCTCAATTGGATACACCGCTGGATCGAGTTTTGGAAACAGGTAAAGCGCGCCTTTCGGCTTAACACAGCTCACACCGGGAATAGCGGTTAGCAGGTCATAGGCTAAGTTGCGTTGCTCGTAAAAACGACCACCTGGGCGAACTAGTTCGTTAATGCTTTGATAGCCGCCAAGTGCGGTTTGAATAGCAAATTGCGCCTGCACGTTAGCACATAGCCGCATTGATGCCAGCATGTCGATGCCTTCGATGTAGTCGGCGGCTTGAGATTTATTACCACTCAGCATCAACCAGCCTGAACGAAAGCCAGCCACGCGATATGACTTTGACAAGCCATTAAAGGTGACTACGAGTAAGTCATTGGCCAGTGTGGCAATCGAAGTGTGCTCAGCCTCGTCATATAGAATCTTGTCGTAAATCTCATCGGCAAAAATAATGAGCTGGTGTTTGCGCGCCAAGGCCACAATGCCTTCTAAGGTTTCGCGTGAGTACACTGCACCGGTGGGGTTGTTGGGGTTAATCACCACAATGCCACGGGTTTTTGGCGTAATTTTAGCTTCGATGTCAGCCAGATTAGGCTCCCAGCCTTTGTCTTCATCACATAAGTAATGAATGGGGTTGCCACCGGCTAAGGTGACAGCCGCTGTCCAAAGTGGGTAATCAGGTGCTGGCACCAGCATGTCGTCGCCATTGTTCAGTAGCGCCTGCATGGACATGACAATAAGCTCAGACACACCATTGCCAATATAGATGTCATTAACATCAACGTTTAGCAGGCCTTTTTGCTGGTAGTAATGCACGATGGCACGACGGGCCGCAAACAGGCCACGTGACTCGCAGTAACCCACGGCATTAGGCAAATTGCTAATAACGTCAGATAAGATTTCTTGCGGTGCTTCAAAACCAAAAGGGGCAGGGTTGCCAATATTGAGCTTGATAATGCGATGGCCTTGCTCTTCCATGGCAGTCGCCGCTTTCAGCACCGGACCGCGAATGTCGTAGCACACATCTTTAAGTTTGTCGGATTTGCTAATGGCCATGCTGAACTCTCGCGGTCCTAGGTTAAAAAAACTGCTACTGATTGTAGCTGAAATGAAACGCTGCGGTTGGCTTTCAGTACAAGCAAATGCTGTGTAATGTAGTCGTCATAACGCTGGGGAACACTAAATGAGTAAAAAGCGATCAGAAGCAGAGTGGCAACAAGTGCTGTCGCCAAATGTTTTTTATGTATGTCGACAAAAGGGCACAGAGCCGGCTTTCACGGGTGAGTATTGGAACACCAAAGCAGAGGGTGTATATCACTGCTCGTGTTGCGGCGAACCATTGTTTGAATCATCTACTAAATATGATTCGGGCTCCGGCTGGCCTAGTTTTTACCAACCGATTAACACACAACAAATTGCTGAGCACAGAGACATCAGTCATGGCATGATCAGGGTTGAAGTGACGTGTTCACATTGTGACGCGCATTTGGGCCACGTATTTCCTGATGGCCCAGAGCCAACGGGGCTCCGTTACTGCATTAACTCAGCCTCACTTACATTGAAGCATGCACAGTAAGCGCAACCAACTCAAAGGAATATAAAAATGGCTAGTATCTACGAATTTTCGGCACGTTCAATTACCGGTGAAGAGGTGTCGCTCGCTGACTATAAAGGCCAAGTGGTTCTGGTGGTGAATACTGCAAGCAAATGTGGTTTTACTCCACAGTTCAAAGGCTTAGAGAGCATTTATGAGAAGTATGCTGAACAAGGATTTACCGTGCTGGGCTTTCCTTGCAACCAGTTTTTGAACCAAGAGCCGGGTGATGAGAGTGAAATCGCAAACTTCTGCAGCATGGACTACGGTGTGACCTTCCCGATGTTTGCCAAAATCGATGTCAATGGCCCCGGTGCTCATCCCTTGTTTCAGCATTTAGCCGAATCAGCGCCGGGCTTGTTGGGCAGCAAAAAAATTAAGTGGAACTTCACTAAGTTCTTAGTTGGTCGTGATGGCCAAGTGATTGATCGTTATGCACCAACCACTAAGCCAGAAGAAATTGCTCGCGACATTGAAAAGGCGCTGGGCTAGATCCCGGCCACGTCTTCGCTAAAACGCCAAAGCAGGTCAGCAACTTTTTCATTTTTGCTGATGGCTTTGGTGGCTGCTTTGCGTCTGCGCACAAAATACTGTCCATGATGTGTTTTACCGGCATCGGTTGTGGCTAACCAGATAGCGGTATCAGCGCCTTTGGCTGAAGAAATCAGCACACGATCAACCACGCCCTGAATAGGGCCGGGCAGTTCGCGCCAAATGCCCGTTGCCACACCGCCTGGATGAAATGCATTGACGCGGATATTGGTATCAGCCACCCGGCGTGCGAGTTCACGTGCATAAATCAAATTGGCTAATTTGGCAGAACCATAGGCTTGAAAGCCGCTGAGATACTTTTTCGGGTTATTAAACTTGTCTAAATCAATCGTGCCAGCCCAATGAGCTACTGAGCTAGTGACCACAACGCGGGCATCAGACGCTTTTGCTAATGTTGGCAATAAGTGCTGCATCAAGCGGAAGTGACCAAAATGCATGGTGGCCACCATGCTTTCCAAACCAAAGGCAATGCGTAGCCCTTGAGTATAACTTCCGGCATTTACCATGACGGTATCAAGTGCTGGTAGTAGTGCTAGGGTCTGTGCTGCAGCAGCGTCAATCGAATCAAAATTAGCAAGGTCTAATGCAATGGCATGAATGGCTGCGTTGGGTTGCGCCGCTTTAATGTCGTTGATGGCAGCTTGGCTTTTGCCTGTGTCTCGTGCGGCAATGACCACTTCATGGCCAGCTTTTACAAAGGCCTTAACCATTTCTAAACCAATACCACTATTACCGCCTGTCACTAAGATTTTACGCAACATACAAAACCACCTATTGTGTGTATGAATGGACTCAGCAAGGAGTGTAGCGCTAAATGTCGGCAGAAGTTGGTAGCAAAATTGCGATTTTTGGTGCGGGCAGCGTAGGCTGTTATCTTGGCGGTCGATTGGCAGCAGCAGGCGCTGATGTCACCTTTATTGGGCGGCCTCGTTTAGCTGAGTTGCTGGCTAAAACTGGCCTGACCTTAACCAGTCTGCATGACACCAAGCATCAGGTAGCACCAGATCAGCTACAGTTTTCGACGGATGCAGCGGTGCTGGCCGACATGGATCTGGTGTTAGTGACGGTTAAGTCTGCCGACTCAGATTTGGCTGGACTGACCCTAGCTCGGCATTTAAAGCCAAGCGCGATTGTGCTGAGCTTTCAGAATGGTTTGCATAACACCGGCATTTTAAAAAACGCCTTACCAAAGCATCGTGTGTTGGCTGGCATGATTCCTTACAACGTCATTAATCGTGGTGCGGGTTGTTTCCATCAAGGCTCAGATGGCATGTTGGAGGTGGCCGATGATGCCGTGCTAACGCCATTTTTGCCGGCCTTTGAGCGTGCTGGCTTAACATTGCAAACTCATCACGATATGCAGCAGGTGCTGTGGTCAAAACTCTTGCTGAACTTAAATAATGCCATTAATGCCCTCAGTGGCCAGCCGTTAAAGCAAGAGCTGTCACAACGAGGTTTTCGACGCTGTTTGGCTATGGCTCAAACGGAAGCTTTAGAGCTTTATCGACGTGCAGGTATTAAGCCTGCACGGCTCACGCCCATTCCACCGAAGCTAATGCCTAAGCTGTTATGTGTGCCAGATGCGCTGTTCACGCGCTTGGCGGCACGTATGTTGGCGATGGACCCATTAGCACGCTCTTCGATGTGGGAAGACTTAGAAGCAGGGCGGCAAACCGAGGTGGATTGGATTAATGGTGAAGTGCTGCGTTTGGCTGAAAGCTTAGGCCAGTCAGCGCCAATTAATGAGCGTTTGGTGGCATTGATTCGTTCAGCCGAAAGTGGTGGCCGTCGTGATTGGGAAGCCATGGAGTTATTAGCTGACTTACAGCGTCAAGTTAAATGCTGATTTTTCCCGCAATCAATGCAAGTCATTCTTGACAGTATGCAGCGCTGCCCCTAACATGCGCCCCGCAGAGACACTCTGGGGCTATAGCTCAGCTGGGAGAGCGCTACAATGGCATTGTAGAGGTCAGCGGTTCGATCCCGCTTAGCTCCACCAGATTGTCCCCATCGTCTAGAGGCCTAGGACATCGCCCTTTCACGGCGGTAACCGGGGTTCGAATCCCCGTGGGGACGCCATATTCGCAAAAAGCCCGCTCTTGTAGCGGGCTTTTTGTTGGCTGATTTAATTGCATTCCTTCTACATAAATCATCACAAAGGTGCTGTTAAACACCGGGTCGATGTAATAGTGGTCACTCACGCGAGCACCTAACTTTAAATAGGCACGAAGCAACATAGGAATTTCGTCTTTAGAGAACGGCTGCGTGCTTTGTAGCGCACTTAAGGGCAGGGCATGAGATTGTGTTGGCGTTAGCGCCAGTGATTGCGGTGCAAGCCGCTGCTCTGCTAAATACTGCAGTACCGGAGCATGTGCCTGAGTGTCTTGACCAGCAAAACTACAGTTGCCAAACATCAGATCAGCATTCACCGCTTTTAAGTATTTCAAGCCGGCGCGCCATAACAGCAATAACACTTGGCCATTACGCGCCTTAGGGCTGATGCAAAATCGGCTCAGCTCAACCGCACATTGGCTTTTCATGAGTAACAGACCTAACTGATAGTACTGGGCACTGTAAAAGAGCTCATTAGTGCTGACATACTGACTATTAAGCAGCCGCACGGTGCCAATCACCTGATTGTTTTCTAACACAATTAGGTGGTGAGCGACTTCGTCACGAGGCTCCCAGCCTGGTCGCAGTGCTTCTTCTATGTGATCAAAGAACACTGACTGACGTAGCGCAATACTGGCGGCAACTTCATCTGCTGTTTGCGCCAAGCGTACTTCGTATTTATCGGTGTGGACATGGCAGTCTATCTGAGCTGGACTTACCCATTGCTGTTGGTTGTTATTGAAATAATGCAGTTGATGCAGGGGTTGGAAGGCGGTTTGCATACACTGTCCTCGACTGATGTAAATCAACGAGCACAGTGTTACTAGTCATTGTGATATTAGCGTGACGTAATCATTTCAGATTAGTTGCGAGCTGTTTTGCCATGGCTTGACCGCTGAGCCAAGCACCTTCCACACGGCCGCCATGCAGCCAGTCACCACACAGGCCAATATTGTTTGAATTATCCCAGGCACATTTGAGTGTCTCGGCGGTATGGCCTTGGGCGAAGCGCCAGCGGTGTGCTTGTGCGCTTTTTGCTGCAGGAGCGCCTAAAGCCATAAACGCGTTTGTGAGCGTGTAAATAACGCTGTCTGCGTCGGACTCAATATGTGACTCGCTCCAATCGATACTGGCATGCAGTAACCATGACTCCTGTGCTGGTCTGTCCGGTTTGTGGCTATCGCGCGCCACCCAACTTAGCGGCCCTTCGTTGATAAACGCGGCGTCAAAGGGGAGCGCTACCGGCGTGGCATATTGCAGCATCACTGACCAGCAGCCAGTCATGCCCAATTGTGCAGGAATACTGTTTAATTGAGTTGATAACGGCATTAATAGCGCGGCTGCTTGTGCTGCTGGAATGGCTAAAACAACATGACTGAACTCGTCATTAAGTGACCCTTGAGGGGTATGTAAGCACCAGCCATTTGCGGTTTTGCTGAGTGCAGAAATCGTTTGTCCTAATACCACTGTTAATGCGCTAGCCAAGGCACGCGCGGGAGCGTTCATGGTAGGCGTGCCTACCCAGCGCACCGGTGTATTAGCTGCATGAGATGTGCTAGGTCTGTTGCCAAAAACAGCGACACGAGGGCTCCACTCGGCGACCACCCCAGCTTGCGCCCACTGTTGTACTTGTTCGGCAAAGGCATCACTTTTGGCGGTGAAATACTGAGCACCGTGATCGCATTGCCAGCCATCTCCGCGGCGAGTGCTCATGCGTCCGCCCATGCCACGGCTTTTATCAAAAACGGTGACGTTGTGACCCAGTTGTTGTAGGGCAGAAGCGCAGCTGAGGCCGGACATGCCGGCGCCAATGATGGCAATGGAGCGTGTCATGAGTAGACCCTAGTAAAAACATATGTTTTACGCGTTTACCAAGGTCTATTCAATGTGGCAAATAGCGCACTAATTCATTCTTAATTGGCTGGCCGGTACTACCGGTAACACAATATTCGATGGACGTTGACTATCGGTATAAACCGTCAAAATGCCTAGTGTAGACTTGAGCAGAGTGGGAACTGGCTGCAAACCTTGTGGCATATTGCTGGAGTTAATTGAAATGCGCAGACGTGATCCTGGCGCTACATAAACCGCGCTAGCGAAAATCTCGATAGGCATTAACATGGGTTCGTTTGGTGTCACTGGTAATAGCGTATCCGCGCGATAAGGGTGCCAAGGCTGCAACATGACACCATTCATGACACGAGAGCGGCTGGTATCAACCTGACGGTGTGAAGCAGTTAATAAGCCGTTGGTGACCGGTTCGCTACCTCCATTGGGTCCAATTAAGTCAATGCGAACCGACACATTAGTGTCCATGGCGGTAGTGGCAACCCAAATATTGGCTTGCATGGGGCCGTTAATGTAGAAGCCTTCCTCACTCACTGGTGTGAAGAACTGTGCGGCTCCAGTTTCAGCTAGGGTGTTATCACTGAAGCATGGAATCGGTAGAAAGGCTGTTATGCCTGCTGTCCACTGCGTAGTGCTAGATGAACACAAACCATTAAGTGGCTGCTGCAAAACGGTGTGCGTGGCATTTTCAGCCGTTGGCTGTTGTTTGCTTACGCTGCCTTCGGGCTGCAAGAAAAAGGTTTCTGGCTTCATGGCGGGGTGAGGCCAGTCACTGGTGGTTTGGTAGCGATCTAGTCCCAGCACATACTGAGTGACATTGGGCTGTGCCTCGGCATTGGTATCTAAGCCCATCACGTATTGATCAAACCATTGCAATTGCAGTTGCTGCAAATTCGGTACGCCATCTTGTGGTAGGCCATTGCCACCCGCAGCATCCAAATGTGTCCATGGTCCAATCAGTAGTTTGACCGGTACTTGGCCTTTGAGTGCTTCAAACCACATGGGTTCGCTGCGTTGGAATAAGTCAAATAAACCACCAACAATAAATGTCGGTACATTCACTTTATCAGCACCTTCCAGTGGTGATCGCTCCGCCCAGAAGTCACCGTCATAAACGGTTTCTGATTCGCCCAATAGCGCTTTCAGCATGGTTGGTACTTGAAAGCCAGTTAGCGCGTTAAGTACGTTACCGATAATGCTTTGTAGGCCCACCGCAGGGTCTGTTTGCAAAGCATCAAAACTCAGTACACCTAACCCAGTAATCAGCCCCATCCACAATGGAATAAAGGTAGCGTTCACGTTGCCGCCGGTGAAAACAATATCGCGGTAACCATCACCAATAGGCACAATGGGGAACGCAGCCTTGACGGCTGGGTGCTGTTGTTGCGCGGTCAAAATAGCAGTAATGCCTAAGTACGAAACGCCGTACACACCAATGCTGCCGTTGGACCAAGACTGTTGTGTGACCCATTCGGCAACTTCTTTAAAGTCGGCCTGTTCATCTGCGCCAAACGCTTCCCAGTTGCCGGTGGAGTTGCCAGTACCACGCACATCAACTACAACCGTGGCATATCCGCGTTGAACCATGAACGGGTCAGCGCCACCAATGGCACCAACAAAGCTACCGGCGGTTAAGTTATAAGAGGTTTGAATCAGAATAGTGGGGTACTTGCCGGTATCGACTTGACCTTCACTCAGCGCGGGTAACGTAACGGAAGCCGCCAGTTGCACACCATCTCGCATGGTGATGAAGGTAGTTGGCAGCTTGGTGACACCAGCGTAATCAGCGGGGCGATCATAACTTTGCCATTTAGTGTCGGCAGGTTGCGACAAAATAGGCTTAAAACTGGCCTCAGAGCTGCGATTGCCCAGTACGACGCGTTGCTCTGAACGCGCCTGTGCCGAGCCGTTGTTTGAATTGTCATTGCTACCGCAGGCAATCAGCATCAAGGTGGCGGTGGCAGCAAGCAGTGTTTTTGTTATTTGTGGTGCAAGCATTTTTCTAAACTCTGACTGTGTATTTCTGACATCATACACAGTCAGATTGGTTGTGTGAATAATGTACATTCACTTATTCGGGCTGTGCGCATTTAGTACTGAAATGCTGATGAGCTCCATCCAGTACCGGAAAGTGGCGGTGCCGGTGGTAACTTCTCACCACCAATGATTCGTCTACCTTGTGCATCGAGATATGTCAGCCAAGTCTCGGTAGGTACAATGCCTTTGGGTGGTTTGCTGTAATCACAAACACCGTCTTTAAACACTTCACGCAAAGCATCTAACTGACCGGGCAAAAACAAGTTAGACATAATTGGGCCGTACTCAGTAGTCGGGTCATAAGGCTTGAGTTCGCAGTCCAGATTGTCACCGTAAATATCGTCACCAGCCTGAGTGCGCGGTGTGCCATAGGCAAACAATGGTCTGAGTAAATTGACACAAGCCTCGCCGATTGCGGCAATACCTGTTGGCAAAATGCAGCGATCTTGCAAGTCCGCAGGTTTGTTGGCGACGACTTTCTCTGCAATGGGGCGGTCACTGGTGTCTTGCTCCATAGCCGCTACCCATCTATCCATTGCGACTAAACCTTCATGTACCCAGTTTAGGTCGCCAATCAATGGGACAACACCAGCCCACATCACATGATTGTCGTGATTGCCATGCTCGCGCTCTAAGCGCCAGCGTACCCACCAGGCATGAACGGAGTTGTGCGCAATGCCGGGGTCGGGCCCAACAAAGTTTAAAATTGGGACAGTGTTTAAGTTGTTGCCAACCATCACCATGCCACTACGATACATATTGCGTACTGCTGTTGGGTCGGCTTGTGTGCGCTCTGGCTGTGGCCTGATATCCACATTCAGGCCGCCAATATGAATGTTCAGATCAGCAAACTGCTGTGCAGTAATTCGGCCTTGCTTGAATGGTAACAAGCCATATTGCACGCCAGTATTGCCCAGTGGTAGATGCGCAAAACCACGCCCTGCAGCTTGCTCCATCGGCGTCCATAATGACTGATCACGCAGACCGACAATGTGGGTGAGGGCATCAATAATGCCGCAACGCTGCCCCTGTGGGTTGTTATCTGGATGGTAACTGTTGGGGCCATAACAGTTGCCGGTAGGCTCGGTGGCACCTTTAAAGAGACCTTCGTCGGCAGTGATGGCATTAAGGTGAGTCAAATGCCCTTCAACATCACCCCACTGAGTGGGTAACCACAACACGCCTCGAGTCAGGCTGCCAAACGGGTTTTCAAAATAATTCCGCATCAGGTGCAGGTCGGCAAATTGAAGGCCCGCGGTCATTGAATCAGGATAAGCACACATGGTGATTAAACCCTGATAAATACCGGGATAGGCGTTGGCAACGGTGGTTTGTGTGATGGAGCCACCAGAGCAGCCGGTGCCGAGGGTGTAGCGAATTTCACCGTACTGCTCAACGATGCGCTCTTTGGCCATAATCATCGATTCGGCTTGCAGCACAACGTCGCAGTTGTGGCCACCGTTGTTGAGCGCGGTCGACATCACAGCAAAACCACGGCTTAAGCCAGTCACATAACTTTGTTCTAGTAAGGGAATGTCATCAAAGGTGCCAGAAAAGTCATTGAGCTTGGCTGAACCCGGTGTGAATGAAGTCCCACAGCTGCCGCCGTGAGTAATCAGCACTTTGCGGTTCCATTGTGGTTGTGGCGCCCATGGCTCCCAGCCTTCATCTGGATTAAATAACGTCAAAATTCGGTATTGATCACGATCTTGGTAGCCTAATTCTTGGCGGACAATAAAAGGCACTGTCACACCATGGTCGGTCGTGGTGCTGGCAACATCGGTGGCAGGGTTTTCTGGATCATAAGGTTGCAGGCCAATGCTGCCGGGGCTGGATGACTTGTAGAGGTAAGTATATTGCGCTGGCTGATTGCAAGTTCCGGGCTCTCCGCCTTCCTGACAGCTTAGGCGTGGCACTTGTGGGCCAGAAAAAATAGGACCTTCGTTGGGAAAGTTATGTAATGTGCGTTGAATGGTTGAGCGGCCATTTACTCTGACGCGGAGCAGGTTATCGCCCACTTTCATGCCGGTGATACGCCCCATCCAACGCTGATTGTCGCGCAGGGCGATTTGGTTGCTGATGTCGGTACCATTGAGGCTAGCCGTTAATTGACTAATGGATTGATTTTCGCCCGGGATTACTTCAATGAGTGCATCACCTGCACTTAGCATATCGGCGCGATTGGATAACACGACAATTTTTGCGTCTTCACGGGTACTTGGGCTATCGCCATTATTCGACGGGTTTTTATCTGAACTACCACAGGCGGTTAATAACGCGAATACTGCGCCCGCGGCCAAAACTGTAATGGACCGATGCATAGGAGTAACCTTTGTTCTTTTTATTTTTAGGGGGCTAGTCTAAACGCTACAAATGTCTAAATAAAGCGGTTTAATTTTGATCAGTTTCTCTCAGCGGCAGTTGCCCATCATCACGTCATATATAGGAGCGAAAACGATGCTGACCCCGCCAGAATTGGAGCGAGTTCGCTAATGTGCAGTGGCATTGAACTAAATGGCGAAATGCACCTATGGCGTGATGCTGAAGTCAAATTGCCAGTACTTAATAAGGATGGATCAATTAGTTGGCTACGTTGGGGTGAACGCCACGGTGTGAAAAGTGCTTTTGTGCAAGGGCCTTGTGCTCGACTTGACAGCATTCAGCTAGGTAAGTGGCAACGCTTTAATCCGGTACCAGTGAAAATCCCAATCGACCGCTATATGGAACGCGACAATAAGGGCGCACCGTATTGGGTGAAAGTGCAGGCAGGGCAATATCTGCAAGGGCTGGTGGCAACGGTCAATGATGAGCAGCGAGTGTATGTGGTGACAGTAGAGGCGCCGAAGGAGTTCCGGCATGTGAGTGAGCGGTGGCCACGACTTATTTAAATAGCGACGCGCTAATCATTGAAGCAGTCATAATAGCTGAGCTTACAAGTACGTCATGTTTTTCTACGTTACACTTCACAAGTGGATGACAGTCTGTGCACTGGCATGCCTATAGCTACACATCCTGCTGAGACTGTTTAACCCATGCGCCTCGATAAATACATTGCCCAAACCACGGATCTATCACGCGCCTTAGTGAAGGTGGCTTTAAGAAACAAGCGCGTTACGGTCAATGGAGAGGTCACCAAAAGTGCCAGCCTAGTCATTGACTCGAATGATACTGTGCAGCTAGACGGCAATACGCTGAACGCCGCGGGGCCGCGTTATTTCATGCTGAATAAACCTGCCGGATATGTCTGTGCAACTATCGATAACGTTCATCCGACGGTGCTTGAGCTGCTCGACGAGCCTAATCGGCAAGTGTTGCACATTGCCGGCCGTCTCGATATCGACACCACAGGCTTGGTGTTAATCACCGACGATGGCCCGTGGAATCATCGTGTGACAGCACCGAAAAGCGAATGCGCAAAGACCTATTATGTGATTTTAGATACCGATCTAGTTGAGGATGCTGAGGTGCGCCTTCAGGCTGGCTTGCAGCTGCATCACGAAAAGCAGCTTACTAAGCCGGCCACGCTAGAACGGCTTTATAACAATGAGGTGCGCCTGACGATATGCGAGGGCAAGTACCATCAAGTCAAAAGGATGTTTGCTGCACTCGGTAATCGTGTGGTCGGTCTACACCGCGAGCGAATCGGCGATATCGTACTTGATGATGCGCTGGCGTTGGGGGAGTACCGTGCCTTGACCGAAGCTGAGATCAATAGCATCAGCTAAGTAATTAGCGCGAAAAAGCCACCCCTAAAACGACAAAACCCGCTCAGCTTAACGCTTTGCGGGTTTTGAAATTTGGTAGGCACAAGCAGACCATGTCAAAGTTTCCCAGTCACTTGCTCTAACGCACCCAAAGTACCATGAGTAGCCTGAAAGGCTTGCAATTACTAGCTTTTGCTGTAATTATCCTTTAAAAGCAAGAAAAATACCGGGCTATTTTTGTCGTTTTTAAGATCAGTAATGGTCAAAATGCACATTAGCCAACTTGAATAATTCAAGATTTTTGCGACTCGCACTTTTTTGGATTTTTGCAGGTAGGGGTCAAAATGACTCGAAAAAGCAATAAGAAACAAGATCAAATTCAGCATGAGCTAGATGTCATTCTTGATGTTAATCAGATAGTTACTCCATCAAGCGACATCGACCCGCTGTACACACATGACTATCCTCGTTTTCCTACCGTTGAGGCAGGCTTGATTTTGAGGTGGGCAGATCAAGAGAGCCAAGATGCTGAGTTTGCAATTAATTTAACACCAGATACTGCAGCCTATTTCTTAGATCGATATCCAGTTGAGGTTTTGGTTATCGGTAATCGGCGAAGCCTAGTCGGATTGACGAGCCTGTCTGTTGCACTGCTTAAAAATGTCGATGAGTACCACAAGGCGCCTGTTAGATATCTCAATAAAGCCGATAAAAGAGACGCCCTTAACATCCCATTATTTCTTCTACTCAAATCGCTTTCTCCCGCTGATCAGATAAATAAAGCTATTGAAATTTGCGAGTCATTGGACTTGCGTGCTCCAACACAAAGTCAGCTGGGTGCGCTAGTCGGAAAAGATCCATCGACTGTTAGTAAAATCCTTAAGCGGCGCTCATCATGAGCTGGCAAATCAATCCGATTTTAGAAACGGTCGCTCAGGCACTCTGGGCGCCCCAAGATCAAACATATCTTCTAACTGCTGTATATCGTCTGAAGTCGATAGCACTTATTGAGCCTGAAATCTTGGGCGTAATGAAAATCAGCCTAGTTGATCTTGAGAGTCTGGACAAAATTGATGCAGAGGGACTATCAAAAGATCAACTCAGCCAATTAGCAGAGATCACGCGTCCTCTGAAAGAAGAGGAATTTAAGCCCCATCCTTTTTTTAAGCTCAGAAATCACTGTCCTTCATACACGATTGCACTGACGACACTGCCTGAGCCCCATTCCTTATTTAATGACCTAGAAATCCTGATCGGAAAATTGCTAGTAAAAGTCATCGAGCTCAATGTTGTTTGCAGCGATGTAAGTAAGTATGAAGATTTCAAACGAGCTGCTTCACGTGCATCATTACTAAATGAAAATTTAGCGGATGACATGTGTCAGATCGGTATCAAAAAGCTTCGGAAAATTTCATTGGCCTTACGTTCCTTTGTCGAAACGGCCTGTAATGAGGCTTCCCCTGAAGCAGAGACGAGCAAGTTATTTCAACGTTTAACGTTGCTAGTTAATGGTTTTATTAAGGTGCCAGCAACTCCGCCGCGCCAAGTTTCAGCTCAGCCCAAAGCAGCTAGGCAGCGAAAAGTGGAGGGTAGTAGAAAGCCACACCGAGACTCAGCTAATATTCTCAACCTTAGAAATCCAAGCCTAGATGTCATATATGAGCTTATGCCATCCGCTGAACCCGATGAACAATTTGTTGTTGAGCAAAAAGTTCCCCCAGCGCTAGTGAAAGTGGCAGCGATTCACGACTATTCGCCGGCAGAATTGATTGATCCTTTGCCAATTGTTTCAACGCGAATTCACGAATACCATTCAGCTTATACAGCAAAGGCTCGTGGAAACTTTCAAGCAAAGGCGTTGGCAAATCGTTCCGAGTTGTTGAGATGGTCTACTTCAAACGCCACGCCTGAGCAAACTAACCTCATTCTTAACAGGCTTTCCAATGAGCCGATTGGAAGCGGCAACGCACTAGGTTCGTTCTTTATCCTATTAAGTTTTGTTACTGGACGGTTACCTGAGTCATTGATTGGGAGCATAGCTTTTGGAAAGCCTCCGCGGTCATCACCGAGAGTCGATTTTCTTAAGCAAAATATAAACAAACCTTTGGTGTATTTTTCGACTGATGACCGAGAAATTTATCTCTTAGTAAATAAGCCACCCGTGAAGACGTTGAGTGAATGGTCGGGCACGATCAAAACAAAAGACTACTTATGCGTATTTGATTATTTGAGTTTGGGTAGCAGGCTCATCGATATCCTTCATCAACTGAGGCTCTCTAAGGGTGACCTAGAAAGACTAGATCAAACTGAGTTGCTGAATACTGTGAGTACAGTCAATAGGCAGTTAAAAAGCATTGGGTATCCACCGGACAAAATTTGGCAAATCTTGCCACGAACCCTCCAAAACGAAACTGGGCAAAATGGAGCGATGGCTTTACTAACGGATTGGCGAACGCTTAACAGTCACGTGGAATTGCACTATTTATGTGTTGATGATCAATCGCTAGGAGCTCGTTATCAAGCTTCATTGGAAGCCATCATCAGGTATGACGGGCCTGATGTCAGGCTGAAAAAACGAGCTGGCTACTATGTTGGTTCACCAAATGCACCGTCTCAGGAAGCAGCTGAAAACCTTGTTAATGCTTTTCAAATGCGCTTAGTCACATCCAATGATTTAGTTGAGTGTCATAATTTAATGACGCTTTATACCCTGGCGTTGGTGACAGCAGGTTACGGTTTGCGGCACGCGATTTCACCAACCATTGAGGTTTATCGAGCGAGAGATATTCCACTGTTGAGCTATACCGAGAAAGGTATTTTGCGGCAAATCGTTATACCTAAATTGGTCTATGATCAACTGATGGCGTACGAGCGATACCGTCGAGTCAACATCAGCCCTTTTGCTGAAAAAGTTGTACCAGGCAAACCAACCTTCTTTCTTCTGAAGCCAGACTTACATGTCGAGCAATTTCACCCAGAGAGTTATGAAAAGTATCTTGAACGTTATGGTATCGAGTTTAAGTTGGCGTTGAATTCTTTACGGCGTTGGATGTTTTCGCAGCTATTTATGGAGGGACAGCGAGGTATTAGTACAGATTTTTATGGTGGTCATGGGGTTGAAGGGCGTGAGCCATTTTCAACGTTTAGCTCCTCTACCGTCGACTCATTAATTGATGTTGCAAATACGATGGACAAAATTTTGAGGCGAACTTGGCGGGTACTGGAGTCAAGATGAAGTCTGTATCCAAAAAAACAACTCGTGAACTCAGAGAAAGTGCCAAGTTTATCGCCGACTTAATGGGTGTAGACCTTGATACTTTGGTAGATGAAATAATTCATGATGGCGGCTCACCTCGAAAGAAATTACTACTAGCTATTATTGATGACTGCAAACAAAGTAGATCAAGGCTCTGGTGGGAAAGTCATACGAGTGGTGATACCAAATCGCTTGTTGAAAGATGCTTTAAGTTCACGCGCTCAGCTTTTTTGAACACTTCCGACGAAGATCAATTTAATGTCATTCGAGATGCGCTAGAGGTACTTGGGCGTTCTGATGTCCATAAATACCCACCCATAAAGCAAAAGCCTGCTGAACAAATAAATTTGGCGGTGCTAAGTGAAGGATTAAATAATTCTGATGCCTGGCTAGCAAACCTTGATCGTCTATTGTCTAAGACTTACCAAGATAATTTGTTGCTCGAAAACAAAACTCGACTTGGTATTTTGATCGTTTGGCTGGTTTTAGGGCAGGGGATTTGCAGCAAAGCGGAGCTATCGATTTGTTTGCGTGAAATCCGTCATGGCCGTATTCGTAACCACCAGTCGTTGTTCTGGACATCTGGCTGTTATGAAAAAAGACGAGGTGAGCGGAGACGACAATGGCTTTCAGAAGATATTGTTTTATTGGTAGGCAGCATTAATTGGAATGACCCTCAGTGTGATATTTCAACGAACTCACATGCTATCCGTGATGCGCTGGCTAGCTTAAAGCGCCAGTGCCCGTTGCTTAAGTCGTTTAATCAAGCATCGCTATATCGTGCAGGTCAGGGGCGCGCCTATTTTATCGGTCGGTTACCTGTTTTTGCTATTGAATATTCGCGAGGGATCATCTCCTCTAGCTCACTTCCTGAAGAAAGACTAGCCGCACTTTTAGAGCAAGGGCCTAGTACAATCGATGTAATGGTAGATGATCTGGATCAAGGCACGCCAAAGCTGATGGACAGCAAGCGTTTTGACCCAGCTGAGGAGCTGGCATCTGGTGAAATGCTTGCCGATGTGCCAATTAAAGATGCTTCGGTTATGACCCAGCTCTCGAAAATCTTGTCACGCTCGGACAAATCAGATGCCAAGCGTGATGCACTCATATTAATCAGTACTGCCTTAAGCTCCGAAACCCCACCATTGATCGAGCAAATTTTATCTTGGGCTCAAGAGTACTTAAAGCATGCTGCTCCAAGGACAGTGAAACTCGGTTTAGATCATCTGCATGCGCGACTTATTCCAGCAGTTGAAGACCTTCAAATCATTGATGACCCTGAGTACTGGGCAAGCCTATTGGAAGAAATCACTGCAAACCTGGATGAAAGAAGTAAAGCAATATCGGCATTGAGTAGTTTTGCTGGGTTTTTGACTCGTGAACATTGTGAAGAGTTCGCAACAGCTGGTCAGACCTCCTACAGTGGTATTAATGCTCAGTGTGTTAGCTCAACAGAAGTTGAAAGCGCTCTAACTCTATTAAAGCGTGAGCTTCCTCCTGACTTGTACGACGTTGCTCATGCGATCGTGTCGCTTGCTTATGGCGCGGGATTGAGACGAAGTGAAGTTGATGGTCTGCTTGTTAGTGACTTTGAGCTAGGCACCACGCCTGTAGTCAAAATACGGCAACATAAACACAGAGCGCTAAAGACAACCAACGCGAAGCGATACATCCCGCTGCATTTAGTGGAGGCTTTTTTCCCAGGTCATTTTGGGCTCATTACGTCGCTTGATCAAAGTGCGACCTCCCCATTGATTTTTCAGCAGCATGGCCATCAGCCGTTATCGATTACAGATCGCTTGTTTAATCGAATTACCCAAGCACTGCAAGATGCAACCGGTAATAAAAAAGTGAAGTTCCACAGTCTTCGCCATACATTTTGCTGCAATTTATTGCTGGGTCTTTTTTGTGATCATTTTCAACTAGGAAAGTTAAAGCATTACATTCCATACATCTCAGATGTAGAAAAGCTACGCCGTGTGCTGCCAGGAATCCTTGGTGACTCGGGAACCTCTGATCGTTTTGAATTAAGTGCTGTTCGCTCGATGCTTGGCCACCTCCAAGAATCGACCAGCCTTTTGCACTACTTTCATTTTATGGATGTGTTTCGTTTTGCAGGTATGAATCAGCCCGAATCACAAATTGTGATTTCGCCTACAGCGCGTCATGGAGCCGCAGGATTTTCTCAAAATTCCCGAGCAATTGGTTCAAAAATTAGGGACGGTCAAATCGTCTTTGACAAAATAATTGAGTCACATACGCATTCATTAACACCGCGGCCAGAGTCAAAAGTCAGTCAGCATATAGACACCTTTAAAGCATCTAGTCAGATTCGTCAGACACTCGACGAAGTATTTGCGATGTGTCGAAAAGTGCTCAACAAAGAATTAATTTCGGCCCATCCAATATCGGGGTGGGGCATTGCAAGCCAAGAATCAATACAAGGCGGTATTGATCAAATACAGAAGGTCTTTTTAACGGGGGCACTGGCAAAGGATGTGCAAGCCATCTTTGAAAGAGTCAGTGATAAGGGGGCTATTGATTGCTATCAGGCAATGTTAGGAAACCTAAGCAAGCTGGATCAAGATGAGCTGAATTATGTTGCTTCAGATTTAGTGTGGTTATCAAAACAAAGGGTAACTCCCTATGTAACGTATCGTTTTGAAAACCGCGACGATGCCCAGCGAGCTGTTGACCTGCTGCATCTTATTTTGTTGGGGTACAACCTTCGACAGAATCTCACGGGTAAGGTCAGGGTAGGAAAAAAACGCGTGATGGGTTTTGTGGAAAATATGGAACAGGGTCAGATGATTCCGAGCCTAGAGTGCCATCATTACTTATTGAAAATATACCGAGGTGAGGAGCAGTTTCCGCATAGAGCCCTAAGCCATCTGACGGCCGGCCTAATGCTCTGCTTGGCGTGTGTACAGGCATAAAAAACAGTAGCGCCCCTAAGGCGCTACTGTTGTTCTCCATTTAATCGCGTAGTCGCGAGCGACTAGTTCTTGTAAAGCTTCCAGAACACTTGCAGTCAACGGTACTGCCTTTTTCTTTATGAAAACCTGAACAGTTGGGTTAAACAAATCATCTGTTTGAACCGTTAACCGAATATGCTTAGTCCGAACCTCTATGTAGTATCCGGCAACACACCCTTCAAGTTTCCTAAGTACATCATCAATTTCCGTGGCTTTTGTAGCATCCCGAGGCCTCGGCAGGCACAGCAGCCAGTTAAACAACGACTGTAGATTCATCTAAACACCTCCCTAGAACGATGTAATCCACCTCACTTACTCAAACACGGCGACATATGACGCGATGCTGATGAGATGTGGTCGTTCGGGATGTGAGACATGGCAGGTTAAGTTGATGTTTAGTGAAGTCGATCCTTATCACTCGTGCGACCTAAGGCTATTGACATTTGGTTAGTTAACCAAATAATATAAAGGAATGTCACTACGTAGACAGCCTGTTTATTTGGAGGAATTATGAGCTCTGTATCAATTCAGCCGCGCAAAGTCGCTTTTGATGTCTCTTCAGTTCCGCGGCACTGGAATGGTGGCGATCCCGTTCTGACACGTTTTTTTGACGCTTTGTCAGTACATTTTCCGGAGGGGGAGCGCTTCTTTATCCAGTCCGTGCGTCACTTCCAGGATCAGGTGGAGGATGCGCGCCTGCGTGAAGATATCCGTCATTTCATTCGCCAAGAGGGTCAGCACGGGATTGTCCATGACCGTTTTAACGACGTTATGGTGAGTCAGGGCGTGGATGTGGATAAGGTGACCGCTAATCTAAGGGCGTTTATTCGCACTACACAGAAGTACTTGCCGAAGAAGTATCAACTCGCCATGACCGCGGCGTTTGAACACTTTACAGCAACCTTGGGCGAAACAATGGTCAGCGAGAAAAGTGACATGTTCCGCGAGGCCGACCCGGTAATGAGGGCTCTATTTCTTTGGCACGGGGTTGAAGAAGTAGAGCACAAGGCAGTGGCCTATGATCTTTATCAGGGAGCGGCTGGGGGTGGCTACCTGATTCGTGCCTCGGCGCTGGTGGTTGCGACACTGATGGTTCATTTGGTCGTGGCACCGGTATTCTGGAATATGCTCAAGCTTGATGGTGTCACGCGCCAGCCCGGTGTGATTATAAAGGGTTTGAACAAACTTTATGGGCGAAAAGGTATTCTCACAGGAATGTTGCCTGATTTTCTTGCCTGGTTTCGTCCCGGGTTTCACCCTTGGGACACCGGTATGCCTGAGAAGGTTGCCGCCTGGTTGGCAGAGTATGAGGCTCATGGTGACCCAATGCAGGCATCGGAGACCATTTATGGTTCGGCTCCTGTGAGAGAAGCAGCCTGATGCAGACCAACGATCAGGGTAACCCCGGTGCCTTTGAGTTTCAGCACACTCATAGGCCCGGACGCCACTGTGGAAGTTCAGCTATCAGGGATCTTCTGGAGTTTCATGGGCTTAATTTAACTGAAGCTTTCTGCTTCGGTCTCGGTGCCGGGCTTGGTATTACCTATGTAGAAATACCGGGCACGGAAACCCCATTTATTGTTCATGTTCGCTCAATGGGTTTTGAGGAGGCGGTGTTCTCTACACTTGGAGTGCCATTTCACTGGGAGTCCTGGCAGAATCAAGACACTGCTGCAGATGCGCTGGATGACTATCTTGATGCTGGCCAGCCTGCGCTACTGTTAACCGACATATATCACCTTCCATATTTTAAGAGCAGCACACATTTTCCAGGTCATGCCATTGTCGCTTGGCAGCGAATTGAAGATGGCAAAGCCGTTCTGGTCAGTGATACTGAGCGCCCTGATCTTATCAGGGTTCCGCGAGAAGATCTGGCAAAGGCGCGGTTCTCTCTATCACCGCCTTTCATTCATCAAGGATCCTTGTTTTCGCCAGAAGGTATTTCGGTTGATGTCTCTCCCGAAAAGGTGCGCAATGCGATTATTCGTAATGCCGAAACGCTCAAACATGGAAGCAAGAACCAAGGAATTGAAGCATTGACGACATGGATAAAGGAACTTCCTCGCTGGAAGAGTTTTGACAAATGGCCATGGTTATTGCGATTTGCTTACCAAGTAATCGAGAAGCGTGGTACTGGAGGTAGCGGCTTTCGGGCTATGTATTCAGAGTTTCTCGAAGAGGCGGGTGAGATTGTGCCTGAATTAAAAGAGGCGGGTTTGACACACCGGATGCGCGAGAGTGCGGACGCGTGGTCCGCATTGGCTAATTGTCTCCGCCTTGGCTCCGAAAGCGAAGTATTTCCTGATGAAGCGATAACCGAAGCCATTAAGGCTGTGCGTGTTGCGGAGCTGCGGTATGTGGATGCCGCACTAACGTTGTGAATAGACAAGTTGAAAAATATGACGGCTGAAAAATTAATCTTGAGAGACTTGCTTGCCGCTAAAGCGTTTTTTGGTTCGGCGCATCCGTTGTTTCGAGCCTTTGGCATTGAGGTGGATGAAATTACCCAAGATGGCTCGATGATGAGCATGCCCTGCGTCCCTGATGTTTGTAATCGCGATGGTGTATTGCACCGAGGTGCCATAGCAACATTACTGGATACTGCTTGTGGTTTGTCGATTTTTGTTCGTCTCGGTGATATGCGTCCGATTGCGACCATCGACTTGCGTGTCGATTTCATCACCATGCCGAATCGAGGGGAAGGGGTCTTCTGCAATGTCACGTGCTTTGCAGTTGAAGGAAATGTTGCCTATGTCCGTGGAGAGGCATTCGGGAGTGTTGGGGGTAATCTACTGGCGTCGGTATCAGGAAGTTTTGCTATAGGGACAGCAGGTCCTTCCTTTGACCAATCAATTGAAGATAGTCAAGAGAAGAAGTCCCGCCCGAAAAAGGCATCCGATGCAATTAGCATTATAAGGGAAGGGAAAGGGGGAGGCGAAGACACGGATAAGTGGGTTGATAGCTCTCAATATGCACAATTTCTTGGTATTACTGCTTTTAACGATAACGGTGAAAAAAAATACAAAATGCAATTTCGTGAACAGCACATTGGCAATCCACTGATCAAGACTTTTCATGGCGGTATTATAGCTAGCTTTGCTGAGATTGTTGCGGGTCGTCACGTAATCAGTAACCAGAATGTGCATGATAATCTAGTGTGCTCCAGCATGACTTTCGATTATTTGCGCCCAGCCTTTGCGGGCACTCTGATGGCAAAGCCGAAAATTATTCGTGAGGGAAAGCGCTTCACAGTGGTTGTTGTGGATGTTTATCTTGGCACGAGTCTAGTGTCCAGTGGGCGTTTCATCTACAAGCGATGTCTCGCCTCTTGTTAATCAATCGATAAAAATCTCCCCGTCTGCCTCGTTGAGGAATTCTGTATGTATATTTCACAGACATTGCGCCGTGCGGTTCAATTAAATTGTAATGGTATGACTACAGTTTTTGTTGGCTGCCGCCAAGCTTGGCGAGAGTTTGATAGTAGAAGGCGCAATTTAAAGTCACCCGGCCGTACAGGAGTGCGCAGTAATCGGTATTCCGCACGAACACTGGGGTGAAGCTGTACATGCGATAGTGGTGTTACGTGAAGGCAGTCGTGCTAGCGATTCAGAAATAATCGAACATTGCCGGGAAAAAATAGCGGGCTATAAAGTGCCGCGCGCAGTTGATTTTCGGTAGGAACCGTTGTCGGTGAGTAGTGCCGGCAAAGTGCTAAAAAATGAACTGCGTGCACCTTTTTGGGAAGAGAAGAATAAGCGGGTTAATTGAGTAGCCTGCCATCCTGTATCGCGACAGATATTACCTTGGAGACTTCCATGAACCTAGATTTTAGCAATGACGAAAAGAGATTTCGTGAAACTATCCGGCAATGGATGAAAGAAAATTTACCTGACGATATTAGGAGCTGTACTGCTCGAGGAGCGATGCCAGATAAGAGCATGCAGCAGCGATGGGAGCGTTTACTTGGCAGCCAGGGCTGGCTAACGACAACCTGGCCGGAACAGTACGGTGGCCCAGGGTGGAGCGCAACCCAGCGATACATTTTCGATCTGGAGCGCGCTTTGGCAGGTGCTCCTCCGACAAGCCCTTTTGGTGTGGCCATGGTCGGGCCGGTGCTATACACCTTTGGATCCGAAGTACAGAAGGCGCACTGGTTGCCCGGCATTCAAAGTGGCGAGACGCTCTGGTGCCAAGGGTATTCCGAACCCAATGCCGGCTCGGATCTGGCCTCATTAAAAACTCGTGCCACGCTTAATGGTGATCATTATTTGGTAAATGGCCAGAAGATCTGGACCACGCAGGCACATTGGGCGGACATGATGTTCTGTCTGGTGCGCACAGATAGCAGCGTGAAGCCGCAACAGGGTATTTCATTCCTGCTGATCGACATGAAAACACCGGGCATTGAGGTGCGGCCGATTTATTCAATTGATGGGCATCATCATCTCAATGAAGTGTATTTCACCGACGTTAAAGTCCCAGTGGGAAATATGGTGGGTAAAGAAGGGATGGGATGGACTATCGCCAAATTCCTGCTTACCCACGAACGTACCACCATTGCTGGTGTGGCAGATATTCACTACGAGATAGGCCGCCTCAAGACAGCGATGGCCGCCCTGCCAACTGAAAATGATAAAGAGCAGGCGAAGCGTCGGCTGGCAGCCTTGGAAGTAGACCTTATGGCATTGGAGTACACCAACTTTCGTACCGTTGCTGCCACGGATGAAGGCAAACCGTTCGGCCCAGAATCGTCAGGGCTGAAAATCAAAGGCACGGAACTACAGCAAAGGGTTTCCCAGGCGATGGTAGAAATCGGAGGTTTGATGTCTCTTCCATGGGATAACGAGGAGCCCATCGGGGAGCAAATTTTTAATCAGGCCAGTCGTCGCTATAACTTCCTACGTGCGTGCACCATCTATGGTGGATCCAACGAGATCCAGAAAAACGTGTTGGCGAAAATGCTGCTCGGATTGTGAGGTGAAAAATGGATTACAAGTTACCCGAAAATACCACCATGATTGCGGATACGGCGCGCCGTTATCTTAAAGACAACTATTCATTTGACACGTACATTGCGCAGCTAAATGAGAGCAATCACCTTGAAGCGATTCGCTGGCAGTCCATGAATGATTTGGGTTGGTTTGGCCTTCCTTTTGCTGAATCCGTTGGAGGGTATGGTGGATCATTGCTTGACGTCTGCGCCATCGTGCAGGAGTTAGGTGCCGCGCTATGTCTTGACCCTTTTGTCGATTTAATTGTTTCTCCCGGTAAGTTACTGGAGTACGCCAATACACCAGCATCCTTAGCGTTACTTGATCGCATTATTGCTGGTGAGGAACGTGTAGCGTGCGGTCTTTATGACCGGCACGCCGGTTATCATGTACTGAATCCTTCCTTGAGGCTAAACGGAAAACGACTTTCAGGGCGGAAGCACGTTGTGTCTGATGGTGGCGTTGCTGACACCGTACTCGTCTCTGCCATGTCTGGTGATGAGTTAGTCATTGTCGCGCTACCTTTCGACGCCTGTGGCGTTGAAAGATATCGATTGCTCGATGGAAGCCGTGCTGCCAGTTTGACTATCGATGATGTGCCTATCAATGAGGATATGATCTTGTGTTGCGGGAATGCCGCAAGACGAGCTGTTTCTGCCTGGTTCGATTATCTCTGCACGCTGGATTGTGCTCGCATGTTTGGTGCCTGCCGTGAAGTTTTTCAGTCCACGATGGAATATGCTCGAATGCGAAAGCAATTCGGTGCTGCCATTGGCAGTTTCCAGGTAATACAGCATTATCTTGTCGATATTTTCATTGACCTCCAGCAGCTAGAATCGATGCTTTTGATGGTGTCGGTGAAAGGGGAGAGCGAATGTAATTCTGAGCGCATTCGCGCTACGTCAGCGGCAAAGGCTTACTACGCGAGCCAGGCTGTTGGTATAGCGCAGCAAGGTATCCAGATACATGGTGGCGTTGGCGTTACAGAAGAGCTGAACATCGGACACTATTTCCGCCTGATTACGCATGCTTCATTGAGTAACGGTAATCGAGAGCATCACATAACTCGATTTTGCCAGGCAGGGGGAGAATGAAAATGGAGTCATTTGATTTCATCGTTGTGGGGGCTGGTTCCTCAGGCTGTGTCCTTGCCAATCGACTAAGCGAATGCGGGCAATATTCCGTTTGCCTCATCGAGGCAGGTCCTCATGACAATAGCGGCTTTATTAATGTTCCGTTTGGTCTTATTGGCTTGATCAAACAAGGAAAGCGGAACTGGGGATACGACACCGCGCCGCAGACGCATTTAAATAACAGAAGCCTCTACTGGCCACGGGGTAAAACACTGGGGGGAAGTAGTTCAATCAATGCCATGGTCTACATTCGTGGCCAACAGCAAGACTATGATGACTGGGGCGCGCAAGGGGCAACAGGTTGGTCGTGGAAGGACGTGCAGCCTGTCTTCAATGCACATGAAAATAATGAACAATACCCAGCAAATAACTGGCATGGAGTGGGTGGGCCACTGAATGTGACCCGAGTAAGAGATATCAATCCCTTGACCCGGTTGTTTGTTCAGGCTTGAGAGGAGCTGGGTTATTCTCGTAACGATGACTTTAATGGACCAGAGCAAAAAGGCTTTGGACGTTTCCAGGTAACACAAAAAAATGGCCAACGATGGAGTGCCGCGCGCGCTTTCCTTGATCCTGCCCGTGGTCGCAATAACCTGCGCATCACCACAGATGTGCAGGTGACAAAAGTGATACTTAATGACGGTAGAGTGGTTGGCGTTGAAACTCGTAACGGTGATGGTAGTGTTTCGATAATTAACGCTAATAAGGAGGTTGTTCTTTCTGGGGGTGCGATAAATAGTCCTCAACTGCTTATGTTGTCGGGAATTGGTAAGAAAGAGCACTTGTCAGAAGTCGGGATTGCTTGCTTGCATCATTCACCGGAAGTCGGAGAAAACCTTCAGGACCACCTTGATATGACAGTTATGATCAAGGATCGAAGTCGTCAGTCAATTGGGATGTCACCTTTTTTTATACCTCGACTAATTGGAGCCTTCTATCAGTACTTCCGTCATCGACGCGGGTTTCTGGCCAGTAATGCGGCAGAAGCTGGTGCCTTTGTCAATCTGTTTAGCGAGACTGATCGCCCTGATGCCCAGCTACATTTTTTGCCGGCTTTTCTGCGAGATCATGGCCGTAAGTTGTCTCCAGGTTTCGGCTGTACTATTCATGTTTGCCAACTTCGACCAAAGAGTCGTGGCTGTATTCGCCTGGCGAGCAATGATCCACTGGCCTCGCCTATGATCGATCCGAACTATCTTTCTCATCCTGACGATATCCTTGTGCTTCGTGAAGGTGTGAAATTGGCTAGGAAGGTGTTTCACAGCCAGTCTTTCGCTTCTGCGTTTGGCGGCGATGATGAGCCGGATTCTTGTGTTGAGAGTGATGACCAGATTGACGCTGATATTCGTCAGCGGGCAGAAACAATCTATCACCCAGTCGGCACTTGCCGTATGGGCAGTGATGAAAAGGCGGTGGTAGATATTCGCCTTCGGGTAAACGGTGTGCGGGGATTGCGAGTCGCGGATGCCTCGATCATGCCATTGTTAATCAGTGGTAATACGAATGCGCCGTGCATGATGATTGGAGAGCGAGCAGCACAATTCATTCTTGAGGATGTGAGTTAACGAACAGGCAGTCAAGCATCCTAAGCTAACGGTAAATGGTTTGTTAAACCGTTGAAAATGCTGGAATTGCCGTAGGCAATATCTGCTTTAAGAGTCCAGGAGGCGTTGGTGTAGCCAAAGACCAATGCCATGTTGGGTATATGTTTTCCAGCATCAGCCCTTTGTACATGATGGAGTCTGATATGTTGACACTCTTGCCGTCGACACGAAGGTTTGCGCCACCAAACATTTGTAAATCCAGGCCGGTGGCAGTGATGATAATATCTGCAGGTATCAATTCGACATTACAATCTGTCTACTGAAGCGGGTTAGGTCCATGGTGATGTTCAGCGGTTTCTTAAATGTACTTGCGAATAGAGGGGCCATCGGCAAGCATCTTGGTGTCTGTCTGTCCAGGGGCGGAAGTTATAGCCGAGTGTGAACATATCCGAGTCAGAACGGATGCCGGGATAGCGAAATAGATCCCAGGTACCGCCAACGCGCTTGCGTCGCTCGAGGATGCCATAGCTTAGATCTGGGCACTTGCGGCTCAGATGGCAAGCTGCATCAACGCCGGAAAGGCCAGCGCCAATGATCAACACGTCGAGATGTTTATGTTTCATGGTGTAAGTCTCCGGTCAGAGGAACATATGTCAATAAATTTCGGGTCAAGGCGCTGAAGAAAATCCAGCACAGCTCCGGTAAAGATGCTGTTGCGATCACCCGCTACCATATGACCCGCTTGATTGATCACCCGGTACTGGGCATGTGGCACTAGGGCTAACAATTCCTGGGCACCCTCTTCGCTGAGCACGTCACTGTGATGACCACGGATCAGTAATATTGGTAGTTTTAGGCTCTTCGCAGCGCGATTGAGCCGTGTGCGACCGAATATGCTTTCATCTGCTTCAGGAATTACCGCATGTTCAAGAAAAGCCGGATCCCAGTGCCAATGGAGGCGGCCGTTAGCGTCCTGACGCAGATTTCTTCGCAGTCCCTGAGAATTTGCAGCCGCTTTTCGTGCTGGGTTATAGGCAGCGACAGCATCTTGGACCTGCTCGAGCGAGTCGAATCCGTCTTGGTGGCGACGCATAAACTCAATAACACGGCGAACACCGTTGTGTTCTAGACGGGGGGCTACGTCCACCAGTAC
>CAMTYC010000066.1:0-17177 GCA_947085865.1 uncultured Moraxellaceae bacterium | reverse complement strand
ATAAAGGTGTCATTATCATGCTGGTGTTAATCACATTTTCAGATGCCGTTGCCAGTGGTTTATGGAGCGAATACGGTATTGACCTGTTGCTGATTACCGCAGCGCTTTGTTTGGTGCTAATGGCTATCGTATTTAGCTTAAGTGGGTTTCTAGCCCGACACTTTGGCTTTGACCGCGAAGATGAAGTCGTGGCGGTTTTTTGTGGCTCTAAAAAAACGCTGGCCAGCGGTGTGCCAATGGCCACCGTATTATTTGGTGCTCATCCCAGCCTTGGCCTCATTGTGCTGCCCATTTTGTTCTATCATCAATTACAACTTATTCTGGCGGCCATTTTGGCCGAACGCTACGCCCAGCGGAGCTAAGCTGCCATGAAACGTATACTGCTGATACTGACTGTGCTCGTACTGAGCATTGTGCTGCTTGCTGCTTATGCATGGCGGCAAAGCGGTGTCAGCATAAGTGGCTTAAGCTGGCAGCCACACGCTGAGCAGCGTGGGTTTTATATCCAGCAATGGACTTGGAAGGATGTTAATGACTGTGTAAAAGTCTCAGGCCAATCAACACATATTGCTTGGGCTTGGCCGTTAAAGCTGTTTACGGATCTCGCCACTGTGCATGACTGCTCCAGTGAGCCAATGACCGCCATACCCGCGCTCAAACTACCCACCCTGCCCAACTTCACACTGAACATCAACGCGCTGCAGCTAAGCCAGCTCCCGCTCGCGAAATTACAACTGACTCAAAAGCAACAGCATTGGCAAATCAATGCACAAACAACTGATCTAACACTCACCGCCGAGCTGCAACAGGACTTAGGCGAGTGGACACTGCAAGCACAAGGTCAAGCCAATACTGTGCACCCTGACATGACCGGCGAAATTTCGCTGTCTGGCAACGGTATTTGGACTGACACCTTAACGGGCGTATTCAGCTGGCAAGCCAAAGACTTCGGCCACCTAAGCCAACCACAACGCGCCCAGTTAAATGGCGACCTAAACTTGACTGACGAATCATGGCAGCTAAACGCTAATTTAACGGATGAGCTGGTCATCAACCCCAACTGGCGTATTAGCAGCCTGAAACCGTTGCGCATTCAGGGCCAACTAACCGCCATTAGTCACTTAGATGCCGAGCTACTAGTGCGAGGCCATAAAGACCAAGCGCATATCACACTCACCAGCGACGATTTGAATCAGGGCCAAGGGAATATTCAACTGTCTGGCCACTTAGCTCAAGGCAAGCTCGATTTAAGCTGGCAAGACGGCCTACTCACGCTGGCACCCAGCAAACTTACACTGCTGCAGCAATACCGACTAACGCTGACAAAGCCTGTCGAGCTGCCCATGCAAATAAATGGGCAAGCGACTATTCCTTTGCTGCTGAACTACGAGGGGTATCAGCTACGCAGCGAAAGTAATCAACTGCAGTGGCAAGGTGCGAACTGGTCTTGGCAAGGTGACTTGCAGGCTCAGGGCCGCCAACAGGGCCTACCCTTCACCGCCAAGGCTAATGCCAAGATCAGCGAACAGGGTCAACGTATAGAACTGCAACCGGGCATGCAGCTGCAGTCCGCTGGCGGATTGATCAATCAATACCTCATTCGCCCGATCAGCCTAAGCAGTCGCGCACCGGTACACGTCAGGCTTAACCCAACACTGGCTGTTCACGGCGAAATGAGCCTGACCGCCGCTGGCGTCAGCAGCAGCCAGCTTAATATGCCGGCCAGCACCGGCAGAGTAGTGGTCAAAGGAAACCAACTTGAGCTTGTGCTTGATGTAGCGCCGTGGCAATCCAACCTAAAAGCACAAGCCTTGTTAAGTGACTTAATGCATAAACCGAAAGGCCGCTTCCAAGTCAGCAGCCGCTTAGCACCACAACTCAGTCGTGATCTTCGTTTAAGTTTTAATGTGTTAACAGGCCATGCTGAAGGTCAAGGCCAATGGTTTTGGGACAAGGTCATTCATACTGACACTCAAGTGAAGTTAGGTGCAGTCGACGCCGACCTAGGCAGCATGCAGGTGCGTGGCTTAAACGCTGGTCTACTGGTTAAGACACGTGATTCGTCAGTGACTGTAGCCAGCGAAAATGCCATCAGTATTGATACGGCTAATGTTGGCATTCCAATCAGCGACATTCGCTTTGCGCTGCAAGGCCAACCTGAGCAATGGCAACTTAGCCAAATACAAGCCAAGTTGCTGGGTGGCAAAGCCACCGTGGCAGCTATTGGCTGGCCAAACAGCAGTGAACAAACACTAGAACTAGAGTGGTTAGACCTTAAACACATCAGTGCCTTACAAAGCAATCCAAACCCTGATGTCAGCATCAGTGGTTATGTCAGCGGCAGTTTTCCGCTGACGTTAAATGAAGGTAAGCTGAGCATACGTGAAGGACGCTTAAATAATCAGCAACCACTTCGGCTTAAGCTCAATCCGTCGGCGAGCGTCAAGGCATTAGGCAGCAGCAATATGGCAGTACAGTTTGCACTCGATACCATTTCTGAGCTGGATGTTTCGGTATTTGATGCGCGCTTGGCGATGAAAGAAGATGGATGGGCTACATTAACAGCCAGTTTAAGCGGTGTTAATCCACGTGCAGGTAGCCAGCCTATTGTGCTGAACTACCGTCACGAAGAAAACATATTGGACTTACTGCGTAGCTTACGTATGAGTGAAGAAATTTCGAAGCGTGTGCTGAAAGGTCAGGCTCGCTAACTACCCACAGGAGAACATCATGCGCGTCATGTACCTTATGTTACTGCTGCCACTGGCTGCGTGTACCCCGCGCATTGCCTTGGAAGCGCCAAAAGAGCCCATTACGATCAATCTTAATGTCAAAATTGATCATGAAATTCGTCTGCGTGTAGAGCAGGACGTCAATAAACTTGTTACTGAAAACAGTGACCTGTTCTAAGGAGTGCATCATGAAACGTTTTATGTCACTGATTGCCGCATTACTGATTAGCATCAGCACACCGGTATTTGCTATGGATCTACAACAGGCCAAGGCACAGGGTTTTGTTGGAGAGCAACCGAATGGCTACTTAGGCGTGGTTAAGGCAACACCAGAGGCCATTAACTTAGCGAATGACATTAATGAGCGTCGTCGTGCGGCTTATGAAAAAATTGCCCGTGAAAACGGCACCACGCTGGATCAGGTTGCCGCCATTACTGGCCAAACTGCCATCGATAAGTCAGCACCTGGCACCTGGGTTAAAACACCTGAAGGCCAATGGGTGAAAAAATAAAGCCATAAAAAAAGCCTGCTTAATAAGCAGGCTTTTTAAATATGGCGCAGCGGACGGGACTCGAACCCGCGACCCCCGGCGTGACAGGCCGGTATTCTAACCGACTGAACTACCGCTGCGCGTCGGCACACAGAGAACGATTGGTGGGTGTTGACGGGATCGAACCGCCGACCCGCGCCTTGTAAGGGCGCTGCTCTCCCAGCTGAGCTAAACACCCAATGTATCGCTGTGTGGGGCGCATTATAGGCAAAGATTTTTCGCTGTCAAAAGGTAATTCATCAGTTCTTCATCAAATGCCGCTTTTCTGCGCAAAAATGTGCAAAAGCTGCTTTTTCCGCCGCTTCTCGGCTGGCAAATGACTCCGGCAGTGTCTTGCCATTCGGCAATGCCACCAACCAAGACTCTACCACCAACTGAAAAGTTGCGCGATCCAACTCACCTGATTCCAACACACTGTAGCCAGTTTCTGCAACTGCATAAGCATTACCGATCATAATGCCGCCTCAATCAACACGGGTGTATAAGCTGCCACCTGATCAAACAGCTCAACAATATCGCTATTGCGCATACGCACACAGCCATGTGACAGCGGCACGCCCATGGGCTCACTGTCGGGGGTGCCATGAATATAAATATAACGACGCATGCTATCGACTTGGCCTCCGCGATTGTGGCCAGGCTCAAGCCCTGACAGCCATAAAATACGGGTCAGGATCCAGTCGCGATTAGGAAATGCTTGATGTAAAACCGGAGACCAGACCTCACCGGTTGGGCGGCGGCCACGAAAAACGGCGCCTAAAGGCGCGTCAGCGCCGATAAGGGCACGAACACAGTGCCAGCCTGTCGGTGTGCACTCGCTACCAGAAGCCTCTCCTGCGCCATTACGCGCAGTCGAGACACTATATGTAGCAAGACGTTGTGCACCACGCAGCAACGTCAGGGTTTGTGAAGCAATGCCAACATGTAGCCACGTCTGCTGCGCAGCTATGAGTGAAACAACACGCGGATCAGTGCAGGACTCTGGGCTCATCAAGCGCATCCGGATTGGCCAAATGATGCGTGGCAAGCTGCACACCTGCACCTAACATGGCACGGGCAATATCCACGGTCCGCTCACCCAGCAATAAACGAGCTTCAGCAGAGAACTTGACCGCAACCAATGGTTCAGCACCCGCTTCAGCACCACTGCGGCGCAAAATCACTTCACCCGATTCAGTTTCTGCCAACTCTAAAAACGCAAACTCAGTCATTCCATCACTTCCCATTAAAACTCAGCTAACTCAGCACGAAATCCACGAATAATGTGGGTTAGCTCACGGTGTATCTGCAGCAAAAGGGTCACATCATTTGTCGACAACGGTGCATCGATATCGGTATTCACTACCGGAATCGCAATCCGCGCCGCACTTTCTGCTTCGACTTCCAAATCTGGCAAGGCCACCGGCAAATAACAGGCTGTATGCACACGCATCAGGCCTGCCAACCACGAGTCTGGCGCATCCAACAGCTGCTCTAACACCTGTGCCTCAGGTGATACTTGCTGACGTTTAGCCATGGCCTCGGCCAAGCCATGCACGGTGGTAACCACCGGCTGAACTTTATAAAACTTCGACAGCTCTTGCATAAAAGCGGCTAAGCCACTGTGCAAGTGCCAGATTGCCGCCTCTCGGCAGCTCAACGCACGCGCAGACGCATCAAAGGCTTCATCATCACTTAACGAAGCCTGCATTAAATCTAATTGCAGGCGCGCAAAATACAGCTTTTGATTAGTCCGCGCGGGATAAATATTGCGCTCTTTACTCATTTTTTAGCAGCCTTTGGTTCGACCACTTGCCAACGACCATCAACATAAAAGGCCTGCCAACCAGTAGCTTTGCCCTCTTCTTCCGTCATCACATATTGCTCGCGAGTCTTGCGACTAAAACGCAGCACATAAGGGCGACCTTCCGGATCTTGATCTGGCGCACCTAACAAATAGTGATGCTTAGGATCGAGTTGATCAGCCACTAAGCGAAGCTCTGACACTAGCGGTGCACGAGTCTCACGATTTTTTGGAAACTTACTGGCTGCCAAGAACAAACCACTGGCACCATCACGCAACAAGAAGTGGTCATCCACTTTGGCACAGCGCAGCATTGGTAATGCAATCGGGTCGGCTTTGGGTGGCGCAGCTTCGCCATTACGTAGCAGCTTTCGGGTATTGCCACAGGCGGTATTAGTACAACCAAAGTATTTACCAAAGCGCCCTGTTTTTAGCTGCATATCAGAGCCGCACTTATCGCACTCAATCAGCGGGCCGTCATAGCCTTTGATGCGGAAGTTACCCTCCTCTACTTCGAAGCCAGCACAGTCGGGGTTGTTGCCACAAATGTGCAGCTTGCGGGTGGAATCAATTAAATAACTTTCCATGGCGGTGCCACAGAGTTTGCAGCGATGCTTGGCGCGCAATTGACGCGTTTCAGCTTCGTCATCATCCACAGTGACCGCTTCATCACCACGGGTTAAGTTCAGGGTGAACTTGCAGCGCTCTTTTGGCGGCAAGGCATAACCCGAACAACCCAAAAATACCCCGGTAGATGCCGTACGAATTTGCAAAGGCCGCGAACACAACTGGCACGGAATATCAGTCTGTACCGGCTGATTCGGGCGCATGCCTCGATCTTCTTTTGCCGCATGTTCTAGCTTGCGCTTGAAGTCGACATAAAAGCGATCCAACACCGCCTGCCAATCCTCACTGCCTTCAGCCACTTTATCGAGCTGTGCTTCTAAGTCGGCAGTGAAGGCATAATCCATCAGATTGCTGAAGTTTTCACTCAAACGATCGGTGACGATATCGCCCATTTTTTCCGCGTAAAAACGTCGTGCCTCAAGACGGACATAACCACGATCTTGAATAGTCGAAATAATTGCCGCATAAGTTGATGGACGACCAATGCCGCGCTTTTCTAATTCGCGCACCAGGCTGGCTTCACTAAAACGCGCCACTGGCTTGGTGAAATGCTGTTTGGGGTCTAGTGCCACCAGCGACAAGATTTCGCCAACCGCCACATCGGGCAATACCAAGTCTTCTTTCTCTTTGCCGGCCACTGACATCACGCGAGTAAAACCATCAAAGCGCAAAATACGGCCACGGGTACGCAATTCGAAGTCAGCGGCAGCCACCGTCAAACTCGTGCTGGTGTATTCAGCATCTGTCATTTGGCAGGCTAAAAATTGTCGCCAAATCAGGTCATATAAACGCTCAGCGTCGGTTTCTAAACCAGTTAAGGTGCCGGGCTTAGCGGACACATCAGATGGACGAATCGCTTCGTGAGCCTCTTGTGCGCCCTCTTTGCTGCTATAGGACAGCGGGTCTTTTGGCAAATACTTGGCACCGAACTCTTTACCAATATAAGTACGCGCCGCATCCACCGCATCTTTACTCAGATTGGTCGAATCGGTACGCATATAAGTAATGTGACCGGCTTCATACAAACGCTGCGCCACGGTCATGGTTTTCTTAACCGAAAAACCTAAACGAGTACTGGCTGCCTGCTGCAAAGTCGAGGTGATAAAAGGCGCTGATGGTTTGCTACGTGTGGGTTTGTCTTCACGCTTACTGACGCGATATACCGCCTTTTCTAGCAGCGCAACCGCGGCCATCGCCTGCTGCTCATTAATCGGCTTGAAAGCCTCGCCAGCCTGACGAGACACTTCCAGACGCAGTTCAGACTTTTCCGGCGTTTGAGTGTCGGCCATTAACTCCCAATATTCTTCCGGAATAAAGGCACGAATTTCACGCTCACGCTCTACCACCAAACGCACCGCTACCGACTGCACACGACCAGCCGATAAACCACGCGCAATTTTGGCCCACAACAACGGCGACACCATATAACCCACAATACGATCTAAGAATCGTCGTGCTTGCTGCGCATTGACTCGTGCAATATTGAGCTCACCCGGCTGACTAAATGCCTCGGTGATTGCAGTTTTGGTAATTTCGTTAAACACCACTCGCTTAAAGCGCGAATCATCACCACCAATCACTTCACGCAAATGCCAAGCAATCGCCTCTCCTTCGCGATCCAAGTCGGTTGCGAGATAGATGGTGTCGGCAGTTTTGGCTAACGCTTGCAGTTCACTTACTACTTTTTCTTTGCCGGGCAAAATCGCGTATTTAGCTTTCCATTTATTTTCTGGATCCACGCCCATACGCGCCACCAACGCCGCGCGCTGTTTTGTGGCTTGCTGTGCCGCTTTTTGTTCGGGCGATAACTTACGAGTTTCTGCCGCCGCTTTGGCGCGCTCTGCAGGATCTGAGCCACCACCACTTACCGGAAGATCACGGACATGGCCCACACTAGATTTCACGACAAACTCTTTGCCGAGGTACTTATTGATGGTCTTAGCCTTGGCGGGTGACTCCACAATTACTAGTGACTTACCCATGAACGGGGATTCCTTAACATTTTTAAAAAGCAGCGCCGTAAAGTGCGGCATATATACGAGCCATCGTCTCTGCGGTCAAGTTTTCAGCGAGTTTATGGCCAACAACATCTCATCTACAGAGGCAATGACGCCATCCTCTTTCCAATACACGGTAACACTGTCGGCGTGAGCTTCAAGACCCAACCATCCGTTTGGCGGCGGCACCGGCAACTTATTTTCCACTAACCATGCCTCTGGATGTTTAATCGGCTGCCAGTTCTGTAACCCCGCATGCCAGCGCCAGCGGCCGTTTACACTGAAGGGTTGCTCCAGCGGCAAGCGATAATACGCAACCATACCAAAGCCCTTAGTCTGTCCTAACCATTCGGGTGCGGAATGCAAGGTCACTTTAAAGCCCAAAGAGTGGGCATACGTTCGTTGACGCATTACGCTCTGTTCACGCGGACTTGGTCTGAGCAGCAGAAGGTTGCCAGCAAAAATGGCAGCCACAAACAACATGACCAGCAAAAACATACCCATATCTAAGTCGCTCAGTTGTTTAGTCGCGCAGTCTAGCAGGCTGCAGCCAGTGCAAGGAAGTTTATAGATAAAGTCAGCACTGGTACGACGAACAGCACTGGCCATATAAACAGTATTGGGTTATGGTTAATCAACGCCTATTTAATAGCAGAGAATCCGCATGCAACCATTAACGATTCGCCAATCCGAAATTCTCGACTTTATTCGTGAGTGCGTACAAGACACGGGTATGGCACCCACTCGTGCTGAAGTAGCCATCCGTTTTGGTTTTCGCTCTAAAACTGCCGCAGCAGACCATTTACGTGCATTAGAAAGCAAAGGTTATATCAAGCTGCATGCCGAGCGTTCACGTGGCATTCAGCTATTAATAGAAGATGAAGTTGAAAGTGACTTAATTCCGGTCATTGGATCGGTAGCTGCTGGGCTTCCGCTAGAGGCAGTAGAAAATCATGACCACAGCCTGCCAGTACCGCGTGGTTTGTTCAGCAAGCGCCCCACCTATTTATTACGCGTTCGCGGTGAATCCATGAAAGATGCCGGCATTTTGGATGGCGACTTAATTGCGGTGTACAAAACCGGTATTGCCCGCGCCGGGCAAATTGTTATTGCTCGCATCGACAACGAAGTCACGGTGAAATACTTAGACTATGAAAAGAAAAATGTGAAGTTGGTTCCTGCCAACCCCACCTTTGAGCCACAAATTATTTCACCCGATAAAGTCGTTATCGAGGGTGTATTTGTTGGCCTAATTCGCGATAGCTTTGTGACCTAACACAGGTCTAACGTTGAAGAGCCCCGCGCGCTTCGGCGTAATCCATTAGGCGTAAAACCTTTGCCTGCTTGGCAGCGATTCGCTCAGGATCCCCCAGCCCTTCTAATGGCAACGGCATTTGTTTTAATACTTCAATAACACCCAGCAAGTCATTGATTTCACGAACCATATCTTGTGCATTATTAGTACTACCATTTGGGTGGCCATCATCCCAGCCAAAACGCATAGCCTTGGTGGTGGCGTGAATCACTTCCGAGCACTCTTCTGCTAAACATGCCAACACATGTTCTAACGGACTCATGCTGATGCTCCCGTTTGAATTAATTCGATCTTGTAACCATCGGGGTCTTCAACAAAAGCAATCACGGTGGTGCCATGCATCATCGGCCCTGCTGCACGAGTCACTTTTCCACCCTTGGCTATCACCGCCTCACAAGCTGCATAGGCATCGGGCACCGCCAGCGCCACATGGCCATAACCATTGCCTAAATCATAACTACTGGTGTCCCAGTTATACGTCAGCTCCAGCTCCGCCCCGCCATCACCAAAACCTAAAAATGCCAAGGTAAATTTGCCACCCGGGTAGTCGTTGCGGCGAATTAACTGCATGCCGAGTACTTGTGTGTAAAACGCGATGGAACGATCTAAGTCACCCACTCGTAACATGGTGTGCAAAATACGCATGAAAAACCTCTTATCCGGCTAAATGTTCTGTTGCGACAGCATATAGATGACAACTCTGAAATTAAAGATTCATCCATAAGTCACACCATCGCCATCATTGACCGCCACGCTCTGCTTGCTTGTTTAACGCCCACCTAAAAAGCACACCAAGGAGCAATACATCGTGAAGCTGATCAATTTTGAAGAAGGGAATAATAATCCAAGCCCAAACCCACATTTTCATGACGTGGTTGAGCGCGCCGTGAGTCGCCGCAATCTGCTAAAAAGCGGCTTGGGGCTTTCCGCCGCCATGTTTTTAGGCGGATCGCTAACTGCCTGTGGTGACGACAACAAAGACGAAGAGCCTAACACCGAACTACCGGCAGCACGACTTGGCTTCACAGCAGTGCCAGCCAACAGCGGCAGCACGATAATCGTACCGGAAGGATACGATTACCACGTACTGGCTCCTTGGGGTGGCGCCTTATTCTTTAACTCACCTGCATGGAAAGGTGACGCCTCTGAGTCTGGCGAAGAACAAGCTCTGCAAATTGGTGAAAACCATGATGGCATGCACTTCTTCCCAATGAATGGCTCTTCCAATAGTGAAGGCATCTTGGTGATCAACCATGAATATGTGAACTACGAATATCTGTTTAAGCCCGAAGCTGGCATGACCTACCCAGACAAGTGGACCTTGGACAAAGTCCTGAAAGCGCAAAACGCTCATGGCATCACTGTTGCACATGTCAAAAAAGTAAGTGGTATGTGGGAGATCGTGGTTGGTTCTCGCTTTAACCGCCGCATCACCGGCAATAGTCGCACAGAAATCACTGGCCCTGCCGCTGGTAACGACTTGATGAAAACCAGCACTGACACGACAGGTTTAACGGCATATGGCACCCTAAACAACTGTGGCAATGGCGTGACATTGTGGGGGACTTATCTAACCTGCGAAGAAAACTTTAACGGTTATTTGGGATCACTTAATCCAAGCGCCGCAAGAACACCTGCGATGCAACGCTACGGTTACAGTCCTAACGGTTTTGGTTATCGCTGGCATGAACTAGATGAGCGCTTTGACTATGAGCTTGAGCCAAACGAAGGTAACCATTTTGGCTGGATTGTTGAAATTGACCCGATGGATCCAACCTCAACACCGAAAAAGCGCACTGCCCTAGGCCGCTTCAAGCATGAAAACGCGTCCATGACACTGGCCAAAGATGGTCGTGTGGTGGTCTATATGGGCGATGACCAAGCCAATGACTATGTCTATAAGTTTGTTTCTGATGGCATCTATAAAGAAGGTGACTTAGCTAACAATCGCGACTTATTAGATGCTGGCAAACTCTATGTGGCTCGCTTTGATAACGGCGATGTCACAGGCGACATGATGGGTCCAGGCGAATGGCTGCTGCTGGATAAAACTGCCAATGCAACACTGGCAGCAGACAACAGTTTTCCAGACCAAGCCAGCATTTTGATTAATACCCGTTTAGCAGCTGACGCTGTTGGTGCTACCAAAATGGACCGCCCAGAGTGGGTTTGTGTTCACCCCAGCACTGGCGATGTCTACATCACCATGACCAACAACAGTGGCCGTACTACCACAGATGATGCCAACCCAAGAGCCGGCAACCGCTTTGGCCAGATTGTACGCTGGACCGAAAATGGCAATGATGCTGCAGCAACAAGCTTTAACTGGGACATCTTTGTTTTGGCCGGCAACCCAACGCCTGAGGCCGGTCAAACCGGCTTAAACCTTGGCTCTGACAATGTCACTGTCGACAACACCTTTAACAGCCCTGATGGCTTGGCTTTCTCGCCTAATGGTCTGTTATGGATTCAAACCGACGGTAGCAATGCCAACACCGGCCGAAACGCTGGCCAAGGTAATAACCAAATGTTGGTTGCAGACACCGAGTCTAAAGAAATTCGCCGCTTCTTAGTGGGACCAGATGGCTGTGAGATTACCGGCATCACCTTCACACCAGACATGCGTACAGTTTTCATTAACGTACAACATCCGGGTGAAAACAGTGGACCAAGAGCCGTTTCAGCGCCTGCTGGTGAAAGCACCGAAAGCTTCCTTGCACGCAACCCAACACTGTTTAGCCAGTGGCCACAAGGTGCGCCTGGTACCAATGGTGAGACGATGGGCAGACCACGCTCCGCTACCGTAGTTGTTTGGAAAAAAGATGGCGGCTTCCTAGCCACTTAATCCGCTCGCTGAACGTAAAAAACCCGTGCTAGTTGCCTGGCACGGGTTTTTTATTAAACACTAATCGTGATTAGTTCAGACGTTCAATCACGGTGGCAATGCCTTGGCCCAAGCCAATACACATGGTTGCCAGACCGATCTGGGTGTCTTTTTGTTCCATCACGTTCAGCAAGGTGGTGGTGATACGTGCACCCGAGCAACCCAGTGGGTGACCCAAAGCAATCGCACCACCATTGTGGTTAACCTTGGCATCGATTTGATCGAGCAAGTTCAGACCTTTCAACACCGCCAAACCTTGTGCAGCAAAAGCTTCATTCAGCTCAACAGTTTGGATGTCTTCAATCGACAAGCCAGCACGTTGCAAAGCTTTTTGCGTTGCAGGTACTGGGCCCCAACCCATGATCGCCGCTTCACAGCCTGCAACGGCCATTGAACGGATCTTGGCGCGTGGCTTCAAACCCAAGGACTGGGCGCGCTCTGCACTCATGATCAACATGGCGGAAGCACCATCGGACAGTGCCGATGAAGTACCCGCTGTCACAGTACCGCCTTTAGGATTAAAGGCAGGACGCAATGAAGCCAGCTGTTCCAACGAGGCATCTTGACGAATCACTTCATCAATTTCGCAGAGTTGGCGGAAGCCATTGGCATCATGACCTTCAATGCCGATGATTTCATTTTTGAAGCGACCAGCCAGCGTGGCATCCCATGCTTTTTGGTGTGAACGCAGGCCCATCTCGTCTTGCATCTGACGCGAAATGCCGTTCATCATGCCCAGCATTTCAGCAGTCAAACCCATCATATTTGACGCTTTAGCATAGTGCTTAGACGCCGCTGGGTTTAAGTCGATGCCATGCATCATGCCGACGTGGCCCATATGCTCTACACCACCAATCACAAACACATCACCTTGGCCGGTCATGATTTGGGCAGCAGCAGTATGCAGCGCTTGCATGGATGAACCACACAGACGGTTTACGGTTTGGCCTGGTACCGTACGTGGCAGCTCGGCCAGCATGGCGATGTTACGGGCAATGTTCATGCCCTGTTCTAGGGTTTGGTTAACACAACCCCAGATCACATCTTCAACTTCATTCGGGTCAACACCGGGATTGCGCTTAAACAGCGCTTTCACCAGCTCGGCCGACAGGCTATCGGCACGCACATTGCGGAACATGCCATTTTTGGTACGGCCCATGGCGCTACGTACGCCATCGACAATCACCACATCACGCGGATTCAAAGTCGTCATTATTAGGCTCCTAGATCAGCCGAAAAATTTCTGGTTATTGGCAGCCATGTCTTGCAACAGCTTAGGCGCCTCGTAGGCTTTGCCTAAATGTGCAAACTTGGCACATAACGCAACATAGTTGGCTACGCCCATCTGATCGACATAACGGCAAGCACCACCACGGAATGGCGGGAAGCCAATACCCATGATCAGCGCCATATCGGCCTCAGCAGCCGAAGCCACAATTTTTTCTTCCAAGCAGCGCGCAATTTCGTTAACCATTGGAATCATCAAACGTGCAATGATTTCGTCAGCTTCAAACTCTTTACGCTCGCCCACAACCGGTGCAATCAACTCATAGGTTGTTGGATCAACTACTTTCTTAGGCTTGCCCTTTTTGTCTTGTTCGTAGACATAGAAACCCTTGCCATTTTTCTGACCATAACGGGTGTTATCGAACATGATCTCTGTGGCCGACTTGTAGTCTGGCTTCATGCGATCAGGGAAACCGTCCGCCATCACTTTGGCAGCGTGTACACCAGTGTCGATACCCACCACGTCGAGCAAGTAAGCAGGACCCATAGGCCAGCCAAAACGCTCCATGACTTTGTCGATGGCTTGGAAGTCAGCGCCGTCACGTACCAGCATGTCGAAACCACCGAAATACGGGAACAACACACGGTTTACTAAGAAGCCGGGGCAGTCGTTAACCACAATCGGGGTTTTTCCCATTTGCTGTGCCAACTTAACCGTTGCAGCAACGGCTTCGTCTGATGATTGCTCACCACGAATCACTTCCACCAACGGCATCATGTGCACTGGGTTGAAGAAATGCATGCCAACAAAGTTTTGTGGACGCTTCAAGCCTTTGGCCAATGAAGTGATGGAAATGGTTGAGGTGTTAGACGCCAAAATCGTGTCTTCAGCTACCAAACCTTCCACTTCGCTCAATACGGCAGTTTTCACTTTGGCATTTTCGACTACCGCTTCAATCACGATATCAACTTCTTTGAAGTCACCGTAGTTCAGCGTTGGGCGAATGCTGGACAGCACTTTACCCATTTTGTCGGCAGTCAAACGGCCTTTAGCCACTTGGTTCGACAACAGTTTAGTCGCTTCGCCCATGCCCAAATCTAAGGCCTCGGAACGAATGTCCTTCATGATGATTGGTGTGCCTTTGCTGGCTGACTGGTAAGCAATACCGCCACCCATAATGCCTGCACCCAATACCGCAGCTTGTTTAATGTCTTTAGCAGACTTAGCGGTGTGAGCTTTTGAGGCTTTTTTAACTGCTTGATCAGCCATGAACAGACCAATCAAAGCATTGGCTTGTGGAGTTACTGCAGCCTTAGCAAAGAACTGTGATTCCACTTTAATGGCTTCATCACGGCCTAGGCCAGCATGACCTTGCATGGCCTGCAACGCCAGCTTAGGTGCTGGATAGTTAGGACCTGCTTTGCCAGCAATCACGGCATTAGCGGTGTTAAACGCCATCATTTGCTCAAGGTTGTTGAGCTTAACGGGGTCTAGTTTTTCTTGGCGACGCGCTTTCCAGTCTAGCTTGCCAGCAATGGCTTGCTTAACTAAATCAATGGCAGCATCACGCAGTAATTCTGGTGTAACAACGGCATCAACAGCACCGGTTTTCAGAGCGGCGTCTGGGCGTTGTTCGCTACCACCGGCAATCCACTCAGCGGCATTGTCGATACCAATTACACGGCTTAAACGCACTGTGCCACCGAAGCCTGGGAACAAGCCCAGTTTGACTTCTGGCAGGCCAACTTTGGCTGCAGTCGACATAACACGGTAGTCACAAGCCAAACACATTTCAAAACCACCACCCAGCGCGATGCCATTGATGGCAACCACGGTAGGTACTGGCAGATCTTCAAAAGCGTTAAATACGCTGTTGGCCTTTAATGTCCATTCCGCCACGCTGGCTTCGCCACCGGCAAACATTGGACCAAATTCTGTGATGTCAGCACCGACGATAAAGACACTCTTAGCCGAGGTCACTACAACGCCTTTAATGCTGCTATCTGCTTTAATCGCCTCACTTGCGGCTGCCAGTTCTTGCACTGTAATAGCACTGAACTTGTTAACCGACTCGTTGGCGAGATCGAATTTGAGCTCCGCGAGGCCATTATCCAGCGCACTTACGCTGATGGCCGATCCCGAATAAATCATGCAATGATCTCCCGTTTTTATGGTGATGACACACGCCTGCTTAAGCCACCAAGGCTGTTAATACATTACGGCGGGTGACAAGAGTTTACGCATCTGGACAGGTTTTGGCAGGGTGCGCCCAATCATTTCCACCCTTTTTTGTGACTGCAAAGTCAGTTTTTCGACTTTGCAGCATCCTCTTCATCTTTTTCCGCGTCGTGCCAAACCTCAAAACGATCTGCCACCGCCGCGAAAACCGAACCCTCTGGATACTCGCCTTCACTCGACAAGCTACCGGCGGCGCGACCCAATAATAACTCAACCGCTTCTTCAACTCGGCTAACAGCATAAATCCTAAATTGGCCGGCTTTTACCGCCGCCAGCACATCACTACGCAGCATTAAATGGCGCACGTTCTGCACCGGAATCACCACACCCTGCTCGCCGGTTAAGCCTTTTAATTGGCAGGCCGCAAAGAAGCCTTCAATTTTTTCGTTTACGCCACCAATCGGCTGCACTTCACCAAACTGGTTCATCGAACCGGTAATGCCTAACGACTGCTTCACCGGCAACTGACCAATAGCGGATAACAATCCACAAAGCTCACCGAGTGAGGCGCTGTCGCCATCAACGCCGGAATAGGACTGCTCAAAGGCGATGTTGGCGGCAAAACGCAGCGGGTGCTCGGCGCCAAAACGCGCTTTTAAGTAGCTCGATAGAATCATCACACCCTTGGAGTGAATGGCACCGCCGAGGTCTACATCACGCTCAATGTCGGTGATTTCGCCATCACCATAGTGCGCGGTAACCGAAATGCGCGACGGCAAACCAAAGCTGGCATCACCATAACTGACGACGGTTAAGCCATTGACCTGACCAATCACATCGCCGGCACAACTAAACAGTTGGTTGCCCTTGCCAATATCGTCCAAGTACAAGCGGCGAATGCGGTCATTACGGCGCTCACGGCCCATCAAGGCATCATGGATATGCTGTGCCGTAATGAACTCTGCCTGCGCTTGCACTGCCCAGAAATTAGCTTCGCGCAGCAAATCGGCAGCCGCACGAGCATGTAATGACAGCAGATCTTGGTCATCAGCCACACGGGCACTTTCTTCGATCAAGCAGGCGACACCGTCGCGCGCAATTGGTAACAGGCCTTCATCATGCGCAATGTCAGCTAAAAAGTGGGCATAAGCCAGCTCACTCTCTTTTGTGCGCGGCATATCCGCCTCAAAGTCAGCACGCATTTTAAAGACGGTTTCTAACTCAGGATCAAACTCCTGCAGCAAATAAAACGTTTCGCGGTCACCGAGCAGCACTAGCTTAATATCAAGCGGAATGGGATCCGGTTCTAGCGAAATGGTGCCGGTCAGTGTCAGCATTTGTTCCAGCGATGACAGCTTTAAGGACTTAGCACGCAAAGCACGCTTTAAGCTCTGCCAAGCATACGGATGCTCCAGTACTTGCTCGGCCTCAATAATCAGAAAGCCGCCATTGGCCTTGTGTAAAGCGCCGGGGCGAATCAAGGTGAAGTCGGTAGCCACGGTGCCCATATAGGTGACTTGCTCAACATGACCCAGCAAGTTGTAGTGTGTCGGCATGTCTTCATACAGCACCGGTGCGCCCTGCTTAGGGTCACGGTTCACCAAGGCATTAACCTGATAACGGACCGGCGGCAACTGCTCACCAGCCTGCCCTACCGACACCGTAGCGTCTTGGTTTTCGGTGGCGTTTAAAATCATTTCCAAATGATCCAGCAAGTCGGTACGGTAGGCTTTTAAATACGCCACCAAACGCGGCTGATCACTGTACTTTTCATTCAATTTGGTTAGTAGCGGATCTAAAATCGCCAATACCAATTCGTCATTTAAAGCATCTACCTGATCACGATTGGCCTCTTCTAACTGATCTAATTTACGTGCAACTT
>CAMTYC010000065.1:0-14630 GCA_947085865.1 uncultured Moraxellaceae bacterium | reverse complement strand
CGGCAACGGAATGACCACCCTCAGTAACTTGGCGAACGGCTTCTAATCTGAACTCATCTGAAAAACGAACTGCCATAACAATCTCCATTACTCACAATTGTGAGGCAAAGAGATGTCTAGTGGAATCGGTCCTTATCATAGGGCAGCCTTCAGGAATAATAAAAATCACTTCACCTTGGGCATTTTTTACGGGCCGCAAACTAAATAAAATCGTGATGCGAGCACCGTCTTTAATCAATACTTCCGCTTCGTAGGTAACCGAGTCACCTTTGACCGCTTTTGCAAAGTTTTCGCACAACCGCTCACGCTCAAGGACAGAAGATTGCCACCAGTAACAATCCCAGAAGTATTTACCAATCACATCGTCATGAGTAAGGCCTGCCACCTCAATCGCGGTATTATTCGCCTCAAGCAGAACACCGTCAGTACTCAAAAAGCCAATGAAAGTGAAGGTCGAATTAAAGATGCCGCGAAATTTGTCAGAAAGTTCAATAGACTTCATAATTAATGCTACCGAATTTCACAAAGTCTGTTTTATTTAAATCCGGCAGCCTTTGTATGATTACTGTACTACAGTAAATAGTTTGCCTTAGCTCACACCATTGGGATGTAGCTTAAATGTAATAACCTGTAGGCTCTGTGAAATCAGCGCAGCAAGGCTCTAATGAGTACTCATACTCTCTATCAAACTGCGAAACAGCCTGAACACCAGTCATTAAGGGCTTCAGGCTTTTCGAGCCAGTGCTAGATTATTGATTGGATTTAATCATCCGACTAAACACACCATCGCGCTTTACCCATGCATGGTAAAGCGCTGCAGCAATATGAATGTGAATCAGAGCAATGAGTGCCAAAGCTATCAAGCCGTGTAACTCACGAAAAAATGCATACAGTACCAAACGTCTTATTCATACTGATAAGCACAGGCTGCCAAGGCGCCAAGCTCTGAAACATGGTCAAAACAGCGATCAATAAAGCCATACCCCAGTTAATCACTTGGGCTGTAGGTATGTAATATTAATTCATTTTAATGACTCACAGAAGAAGCTGAGTAAATGCTCTCGAGATCGTCGACGATATGATTCGGCATAAGCAGCGGAGCGCTGCGTCGAGGATGGGATCACTAGTTGGTCTTATATCAAAAGGCAGAATCAATGAGTCAGAATTAATAACATTACAATCTTCTATTGCTTGATCTCCTCCACGATCTATCACCTCCATATTTATTATAAAAGACTCAGATCCGATGAATCTTCCTTTCTGTGATCCACAGTCGCAACTAACCTTGAGTAAAAAAGACCATCAGAATCCAATCTAATGGCTTTTTAATTACAGGGTCGGATCATGAACAGCGTGATTTCGGGCCGTGCAAAGATACGCTTGGGCGGCCCCCAATAACCGGTGCCTCGGGACACATACAGCGGATGGCCCAGCCTCTCCGAGTAACCTGCGGTCACCGGCTGCTGCAGCTTGACGAAATACTTGAACGGCCAGAACTGGCCGGCATGGGTATGGCCCGACAGCTGAAGACTGATGCGCTCGTGCGGCATGTCTAGCGCGCTGCGCGGCTGGTGCGCGAGCATGATGATGGGCATCCCTGGCGGAATACCGGCCACCGCCTGCGCTGGGTCCGGTCGGTCCGTAGGGTGGTAGCGCGCCGAATCCTGATCGGTAATCCCTGCTATCGCCAGCTCGATGCCATTGGCGGATACCCGCCGATGGGCGTTCATCAGCACCGTGAAGCCGCAGTCGGCCAGTAATGCCTTCCAGGCATCGGCCCCCGAGTAATAGTCGTGATTGCCCAGTACCACAAAGCGGCCCAGGCGCGCCTCCAGGTAGCCGAGCAGCTGTGCCACCGGCTTCAGCCTGGCCGCCGAGCCATCCGCCACATCACCGGTGATGACAATGATGTCCGGCGACAGGGCGTTGACCTGCGCTACCAGCCGCCGCACAAAACGCTTGCCGACCGTATTGCCAATGTGCAGGTCGGACAGCTGGACTAGGCGCAACGGCTCGGCATCATCACGCTGGGCCGACACCTGTAACTCACGCGTTTCCAGCACGGGACGGCCACGGGCATGGATCCAGCCCAGACCACTGAACAGCCCCGCTGTCAGCAGCGCACCGACGGCCAGCAGCAAGGTCAGCTGATCTGCGGACAGTGGCAGCAGCAGTCCCAGCAGCAGGGCCAACAGCGAGGTCAGGATGGCAAGGATGAACAGCGACGACAGAAAGCCGCAGAGCACGTAACCCACCCAGGTCACCGCCACCAACAGCGTAGGCTTCAGCGAAAGATAGGGCGACATGAACGCCAGCGGTATGGTGCCGACCGCCACCAACTCGAACCCGCGCCACAGCCACCACTGACCCGCGAACACACCAGCATCCCGCAGGCCCAGCTCCCTGACGGCCAGAAGCTCTACCGTCTTCAACGACAGCACAGTCAGCAGCGAGAGAAGAGCCCAAAGCTTGACTAGGTTGCGACGGCTAGGCCGATGCTGATGGGGGTTGTGCAGGATCTTGTGACGCCAATTCATGCGGGGACTCTTGGTCAGATGATGATGTTGACGCGAATGCATTGAAAACATGTGTAAGATGACACAAACGCTTTTGAATAATACATATTCACAGATACTACAAGGCCTTCAGTCGAAGGCCTTGTGACTGGACAACTAGCTTTACCGAGCAGTATGCATAGAAGCTACAACCGCATTAGCAACGCTGTTATCTGACTGACAGGAGCTGTCATCCACAAACCTGACCTTTCTGTATGGTCTATGCTGAATTTTCAACTTAGTGCGGCAGACAGGATAGGCAGTGTTGTAAGTTTTTTCCAAAGTTGGGACCGACTCTTGAATAATCCGTTGCTTGCGCCGGGGGTCAAAAGCCCGGTTGGACACTCTACTCAACCAGATAGGCTCCGCTGCCTGTTCATACTGTGAAAGCTTCAGCGGCGGCATGGGCTGCTGTAACAACAGATTGCTTGCCAATTCACTATGATTGGCCTGAACAGTTGCACTCATAGATAAAAGCAAACTGGTTACCAATATCATCGACTTACTCATAACATATCCTTTAACTCCTTAGGGGCTCCATTGAAACAAATTTGTAATGCGCCAATATCTGCCATTTGACATATATCAGGATGAGTCAAATGGCAGATATTGACAGTGCGCATCCAAACCGGAATCCTCGCTGAAACTAGCATCTGACGATACTTAGATAACGCCAGCTTTTCCGAACGTAAAAATGGCCAATGTTACGAAAGCTTAAGTTGAATAATTAGTAGATCAAAACTGAGTAGCTGATGATGCTGGGGTTAAAACCATGTCGTTTGTAAGTACTCCCCCAGCGAATCATCTCAACCTGCGAGTTAACTTGTCAGTATCCTTTCAGGCTAAGCAGCTGCCTGAAGATTCATTGTGTAATAGTTTAATTTGGCTTAATCATCCGACTAAACACACCATCGCGCTTTATCCATGCATGGTAAAGCGCTGCAGCAATATGAATGTGAATCAGAGCAATGAGTGCCAAAGCTATCAAGCCGTGTAACTCACGTAGAAATGCATACAACACCAAACTGTTTGGCAACACATCGGGCAGCGTAAACAGACCAAAAAAACCAACAGGCCGTCCTGCAGCACTTTGCATAAGCCACCCGCTCAATGGCATTGCAATCATGGCAGCATAAAAGAGTACATGAGACATCTTTGAGATTAGTTGCTGCCAAGAGGGTACAGAGGCAGGCAAAACCGGAGGCGGATTTTGTAGCCTAATGACCAGCCTAATTAACACAGCAAACATTGCTAAGATGCCAAACGCCTTATGCATACTGACAAGCACAGGCTGCCAGGGCGCCAAGCTCTGAACCATGGTCAAACCAGCAATTAATAGAGCAAGAATCAGGAAAGCCATGCCCCAGTGCATCACCTGGGCTGAACGTGTGTAATTCTGATTCATTTTAATGCCTCACTAAAGAAGCCGAGCAAGTGCTCGCGTGCTCGCCGACGGTATGATTCAGCATAAGCAGCGGAGCGCGCATTAAGAATGGGATCATTAGTCGCTGTTATACCAATTGGCAAAACCAATGGATCAAAATTAATTACATTACAATCTTCTACTGCTTGGTCTCCTACGCGATCTATCACAATTGACCCCGCGACAGTACGTTGACGACTCACTGGCCAAGAGCGCGTTGGATCGTTTTCATCGTCTTCGGCTTCAGCGAACGTAACGTGTAAATCGAAAATAATTGGCCCTTCACTTACTTGAGCAATCAAGGCATTTTGCAGAGCATTGGGATCATCCGAGCTCAAGCTAACAGCGCTTGGTGTGACGGGTAATGCTGACCAACGAACAGCTCGTTTTTGGGCTTTATCATCAATTAAATAAAAGGCATTAATACTGTTGTATTGTTCATCAGCAAAGCTAGCACTGGGTTGGTAGCTTGCTTGCCACTGCCTGAACTCGGCTGTCTCAGGATGTGACTCAAAAAAAGCCATTAATGCGTCAGTATTAGGTTTTCCTGTCGCTGGATCCGGCTTTAAAAGTGTAATCAGTTGATAAAAATCGGTCGGTGATCTAACGGCCATCACTGGCGGCGTATTCATCGCGGTATGCCAATAGTTGCCTGAATCACCAATGCGAAGCGATAGACTTCTAACAGGAGCAGCTAAATCTGGCGCTTGAGGGTTGTTTCCTGCTGTGGAAAATCGCCCAACAAATGGATGCGTGCCATTTGCAAATACTGTTGCAGTACTAAAAGAAGACAATTCAGCACGCGATACGAAGCTCCCGCTAACGCAAATACCTTTTGCATGAGCCCTTCGAAAACCCGGATTTACTGAGCCACCTTCTTGAAGGTCTACAAACGCTTGAGCAGTAACGGATGACTGCCCTAAGCCACTTGAGACGACGAAAAAAATAGCAGCAATAACAGCGACTGTTATGCCGATGGCGCTATAACGAATCAATAATTGAAATTTAGACATTGAAAACATAACACCAGTTTTGGTTTTCAAAATTTAATTGATGCTAGCTTAAAGAGCTCATCAAGATACCTATACAACAAGATAATACCCAAGCTTACTCACACTGAAACAACGTTATAATCACTCGATGTTTTATCTTTAAAAATCGTCGTGAGTTACATCCTCCATGAATTATCGCAAGCCAAATAGTTGGGTCATAGCTAGTCGTTTTCTTTTTCTGACGATTTTTTTAACCGCTTGCTTTAGCTCAGAAGATAACCAGCCATCAAGCCGTCCAGGTGAGCCATCCACTGCTGAAGGGCGACCTGCAGTCGAAGTCACGTGGAGTCAGCACTGCGATAACGCCGCCTTCCCTTCAATTGCATGGACACAATGTGAGTTAGAGAACGTTGCCTTTACACTGCAGGCTCCCCTAGAGCAGCTTTTAAATCCTGATTTTCTAACCAGAGCAAGCCTTCAAAGCGGAGCAAATATAGGAAGCTATCTGCAGCGTGTCATTGAGGACCCGAGCTGGCTCTTACTTTCGCTGCGAACACTCTCATTGAATCTGAACACACCAGTCACTTCAGTAACATCTACGTATGCAGGCCCAGCCGTCAGTGATCCTTATCGCTTCCCCGAAGCAGAAGGGCCTGATGGAATTCCTTTTTATAATGATGAAGCCGTCGTAACCCCAGTAGTATTTTTCGATGAGCAATGCGCTCGTCTAAGCGGACGTATTTGGCGCCCGCGTCAAACTGCAAATCCACTTCCAGGAATTGTCATCAATAATGGCTCCGTGCAAGCACACGAGCCTGCCTATTGGTGGGCAGCCCAGGCACTCGTTCGATCGGGTTATCAAGTACTCACGTTTGACCCTCGTGGACAAGGTCGATCAGACTTTACGACTCCGCAAGGTGGTACAGGTACAAACATCGACCCGAGTGTTTTTTGGACTGGCCTCGTTGATGCAATCGATTTCTTTCGATCGTCACCCGAACGTCCTGCACCACATACAGCCAAATGCCAATCTGCCTATCCAGCCACACAAATAACTGCATTTAATCCTGAACATAGGGCATTAGATTTAAATCGTTTAGGGCTAGCCGGACACTCATTAGGCGCTATTGGCGTATCTGTCGTGCAGGGCTATGGTGCACCGGGCGCCGAGCCATGGCCAGGTCGTCTTGATCAAGAGAACCCGGTCGATGTCATTGTTGCATGGGATGGTTTAGTGCAGCCTGGCGGAGGCCTTGTGGGAGGCGCCTTTCAAGGTGGCGGCCTTGGTGATGTCTTGGATCGAACTGGACTAACAGACCCTATTTTTCGAGCAGTGGTTCAGCGTGGTCTTCCGCAATTTGGCATTCGAGTTCCTGCCATGAGTCAAGGGTCTGATTACGGCGTTATCGTCTCTCCTTTCTTAGCTCCACCAGACCCGGAGCAACGCCTAGCACTTGGCTTTAGACCATGGCAAGAGCAGGGACAACCTGTGGTTGATATCACCTTAAGAGGGAGTACCCATTTTGAGTGGAGTCAATTAGTGGGGCTGCCCGCTTCATCATGGTGTGCAGATACCTCTTCAGGCCGATGTGAAAATGGCTGGGCAATACGCACTATTGAACGAAACACCGTGGCATGGTTCGATCGCTGGCTGAAAGCACCTAGTGAGATGGGTTTTGATGATGCTGACGAAAGACTACTTGATGATAACGGTGATTTAGGAGCCGACCGACTAAGCTATCGCTATCATTCAGCGCGTGCCTTTCCTCTGCGTAATGGCCTAAACGCAGAGTGTGAAAGCATTCGCGCTGGATGCCCTGCGATTAAATGAACTAACCAAAAACGGTAATCACCCCAAAACAGAAGCTGATCCAGATATCCTTCAACTCTACTTCTGAGCTTGTAAAAATGGGGGGATTATTAGGTTACCTCAGAATTGACCTGGATTTGTCCCAGAACTTTTACAAACCCCAGAAACAACAAAGCCAGACTTGCTAAGTGCTTGTCTGGCTTCATTTAAATATGGCTCCCCGAACTGGACTCGAACCAGTGACCCAAGGATTAACAGTCCTTTGCTCTACCAACTGAGCTATCGGGGATCGTCGTTGCGGCGCAGATAATAGTGTTGGCGCCTCACTCGGTCAACCACTTTGTGCAACAAATGCCTATAAAAAGGACAACCGAGCCTAAGTCTTCTCAAGCGCCATGGCACGAGAGCCAGATAAAATCATATGCAACATCACCACGGTTTGTTCCAGCAACTTCTTCTGTTCATCTAGAGGCAAGTTCACAGCCACGGCCCCCATCGCAAACACCAAGCGGGTAATGGCACGAGCGACCAATTCAGCCTCAAATAACTTCTTATTATTTAAAGCCTCCAAGCGCAATAAATCTGTTTTTAGCTCTTCTTCAAAAAACAGTAACTGCCGCTCAACGGCAGCATTAAACGCAGCCGAACCCACTTTGCCCTCTCGCAACAAAATATCTAAAAAACGCTCTTCAGCATTGAGCTGTTCCATAAACACTTCGAGCGATGTTCTGACCACACTGCGTTCAGCCGTGGCGCGTTGCCTAGCCTCGCTGAAAATTTGACGCAGACTGGTGCCGGCTAAATCAATCAGGGCAATGGCAAGCTCATCAATGTCCCGAAAGTGGCGATAAAAGCTATTGGGCGCAATGCCTGCTGCCCTAGCCACTTCGCGCAGGCTTAGAGTGGATATGCTGCGGTTAGGCCCTAATAGGGAACGAGCAGCATCAATCAACTCTTCACGAGAGATGACAGCCTTGCGACCTGCGTGAATTCGTTCGACCTTGTTGTGCTGAGGTTCTGTCACACGTTTGTACCTGTGCGTATGGATAGTCTAAGTATACATAAAATGAAAAAGAACATTTATATATACAGCTGTATAGACATGTGTATAATTACGCCAATCTTACATAGCAGGTTAACTTTATGACCTCACTTTTAGCGTCAATGGTGCCAACATCGGTCGTCGACTTCTGGCTAGGAACCATCAACCCGCTGTGGTCAACACAGCAGGCACTTGCGCGTATCACGCATTTAGAGCAAGCCGCCAGTGATAGCGTCACCTTAACGCTGAAAGCTAATCGTCACGTACAGGGCTTTTTGCCCGGCCAACACATCAACATTACTGTTGAAGTGAACGGCGTACGACGTACACGAAGCTATAGCCCTGCATGGGTCAACAGTAACACCGGCGAGTTCAGCATTACTGTGAAGCGTGTTGATGCGGGCATCGTCAGTCTGTGGTTAAGCCAACACAGCTGTATTGGCCAGGTTGTTGAAATAAGCCCTGCCTTTGGTGATATGACGCTAGACGCAGCACAGCCAAAAGCGACTTTAATGTTGGCTGCCGGCAGCGGTATTACCCCGTTTTTGAGTTTGTTACGTGGCCACTTAACAAGCTACCCTGCCCCTATTACGCTTTTGTACTGGGCTAAACACGAGCATGAGCTTTGTTTCGTAGATGAACTTAATGCCCTGGCCAGCACACACGCACACTTCCAAGTGGAGTACTTGTTAACGCAAGCCAATCAACCTGCTCAACGTCTTAACGAGCAGCACCTTCAAGCACACTTAGACCGGTCAAACGACAGCCAGATTTTTGCCTGTGGCCCACAAGGTTTTGTGCAAAGCGCGGCAGCACTCGCTAAACAATATGACGTGCCCGCAGTGACGGAAGCGTTTTATGCGCCAGAAATTGTTTTTGACAGCAACCATCGTGTTGCCGTCACGCTGCAGCGCAGTCAAAAAACCGTCATGGTTCCGGTGGGACAATCAATCTTAAGCGCGCTAGAGGCAGAGGGTATTAATCCTGCTTATGGCTGTCGTCGTGGCTTATGCAATACCTGTTCTTGCACCAAGTTATCTGGCAGCACACAGCACATTCAGAACCAAGACAGCAATCACGAAAGCCCAACCAGTGTTCGTCTGTGCATCAACAGTGCCAGCTCCGACCTGACTTTAGATCTTTAAGAGGCCTTAACATGAGCCAATATTTCAGCCGTACCTTATCCCCTGCCGAGCTTGATCAATTAGCAATTGAGTTAGATGCCGTAAAAGCCAAACATATGGCAGACCTTGGTGAAAAAGACGCGCGTTATATCCGTCGTATTGTGAAAGCTGTGCGATACACCGGTGCTGCAGGCCGTAGTCTGTTGTTCTTTGGCATTTTCCCGCCAGCATGGTTATTGGGAACACTGTTGCTGGGCATTTCCAAAATCTTGGAAAACATGGAGCTAGGTCACAACGTCATTCATGGTCAATATGACTGGATGAACGACCCCAAACTGAATGGCCAAAGTTATGAGTGGGATATTGTTGGCACCTCACATAACTGGCGCGAATCACATAACCATATGCACCACACCTACACCAATATCAAAGGCATGGATGATGACGTTGGTTATGGCATTCTGCGTTTGTTCCCTGAGCAGCGCTGGAAGCCGTTTTATATGCTACAGCCTATTTATAGCGTGCTATTTGCGCTGCTGTTTCAATGGGGTGTGGCGGTGCAAGAATTGCGCTTAGGCCACTTGTTTGCTGGCAAAAAATCGAAGGCCGAGTTCAAACAAGAGTTTGACCCGGTTAAACGCAAAATGGGCCGTCAGTTGTTCAAAGACTATGTGTTTTTCCCACTGTTAGCGGGCCCTTTTTTCCTGCCCGTATTGGCCGGCAACTTCGTTGCTAACGGCATGCGCAATGTCTGGACGTTTTCGATTATTTTCTGTGGCCACTTTACCCGTGACGCGCAGATTTTCCCGAAAAGTGTGCTGAAAAACGAAAGCCGTGGGCACTGGTATATGCGTCAAATTCAAGGCTCATCAAACTTAAAAGGTGGCCCACTGTTTCACATTATGTCTGGCAACCTGAGCCATCAAATTGAGCATCACCTGTTTCCAGATGTGCCTGCTTGGCGTTATGCCGAGATGTCAAAAGACGTACGCGAAATCTGTAAGCGTTATGAACAGAACTACAACCTAGGTTCATTCTGGAGCCAGAGCGGTCAGGTGACAAGGCGCATCCTTCGCCATGCATTCCCATCACGCTCTTCCTCTACAGCCTTTGATAGAGCCGCTCAGGCTTAAACATTTAGCGCGATAAAGTCTACTTTTTCGCGCACAGCGCAGTCTGGGCAAGGCCACGTATCAGGTATCTTGGCCCAGACTGTCCCAGCAGGAAAGCCTTCCTGTGGACAGCCCTTCGCCTCATCATAAATATAACCACAGTCAGAACACTGAAAACGCGCATGACCATCGGTTTTGATATCCGTTGGCGCCCCTTCAGGAATGGGTGGCATATACGCTGGATTTTGTTCGCTGACACGATGCAGCTCTGAACTTAAAATCGCATCACGCTTAGAGAGCAGAATATTGGCCCGACTTAAATCACCTTTATAGTGTTTAGACACCAATGGATCCATTTGCCGGAACCACAGAGGTGGAATATAGGCTGGCAGCAACATCGAGGCATAACCCGATGGTAGCTGCGGGCTAGTCTCGAAATGACGCAAGGCTTGGAAGCTGCGAGTTGGGTGCGCATGGTGGTCACTATGACGCTGTAGCTGATACAGCACCAAGTTCGTCACAATATGATTGCTGTTCCAAGAATGCTCGGGCATACAGCGCTCATAACGGCCATCAGCACCCTTCTGTCGCAATAAGCCGTAATGCTCCATATAGTTAATGACTTCCAACAACGATGCACCATAAAAGGCCTGCAGCACCAAAAACAGCAGCGCCACCCAACCAAACGCCCACGTTAACAAAGCAAACAAGACGACAGTCATTGCCCAGGCTTGCAGGTTGTCGTTAGCAAAAGTCCAAGTACCCTTGCCTAAACGACCTAATCGTTCACCTTCAATTTTCCAAGCAGACTTAACACTACCAATCATGGTGCGTGGCAAAAAGGCCCAGAAGCTTTCGCCCATTTTTGAGCTTGCAGGATCTTCGGGCGTTGCTACGTTTTTATGATGACCACGAACATGTTCAACATAAAAATGACCATAGGCTACTGGCGCCAAGGTAATTTTCGCCATCCAGCGCCCCATTTCATCACGCTTATGCGAGAGCTCATGAGCGGTGTTAATGGCAATGCCGTTAATAACACCCACACTGAGCACTAAACCAGTGAACTCAAACCAGCTTAACTGGCCAGTGGCGGCTATATAAGCACCCCAAATGGTGAGCACAAATTGCGAAGGAATGTAGGCGTAGACAATAAAGCGGTAATAGCTGTCGGACTCTAAATGTGCAACGGCGGACTCAGGCGGGTTGGTCGGGTCTGAACCAATAATTCGATCAAGCAGTGGGATTAAGCCGTAAACAATGATTGGGCCACCCCAAAGTGTCCAGCCGACACCAGTGATGATATAGGTTCCGAGAATGGCTAGCCCAAGCACAGGAAGCATAGGACTTAACAACCAAAGGTAACGCTTTTTATCTACCCAATTAATAGTTTGCGTCGCGGTGTTCATGTTCGCTCTCCTGAAAACTCAAGTTAGCAGCACACCTTAACTAGGCAACGAAAGCAAAATAATTACAACATGGCTACCGAGTTGCTCGTCGGAAACTGAATAAATACAACTTATGTTCAGTTAAGACAAGTGAGACGCTTGTTGCCAGCGCTGCAAGTAAGCAACCAGTGCGTGGTTTGCTTCCGCAACAGCATCTTGCGAAATAGCACCCGCACTAAAATAACTATAACGCATAATCGCCAACATAATTTCAACCGCATAACCGGCAATATTGGGCACTTCTGGCAAATGTAATGGCTGTGAAATTTCAGCTAAAGCCAAGCGAAGCTGTTTGGCAATTTGATTGACCTTTTTCTCTTCAATGACAATGTCGGCTCGACTAAACGGTGCACCCAACACTAGCCGCGTGGTTAAGGCATGATTATTAAAATAAAACGCAACGGCATTGACCATCACATTAAGCAGCTTCTGCCAATCCTGTGTCCCATCAAGCTTTTGCTGCAAAGTTGATAATACGTAGTCTGCTGTTTGCTCATAATGTCTTTCCGTCAAATACGAAATTAAGTCGTACTTCGTTGGAAAATAATTATAGATAAATGAGCGGGGCACGTTAGCGCATTCAGCAATTTTCGGAATAGAGGCCTCTTCCGTGCCTTCGGCCATAATGATGTGCTCTGCTGCGAAAATGACTAACTGCATTTTATCAATCGAGCGTTTTTGACAAGGTGCTTTCATTCCTAGATCAATCACAGCAGACATAACACACCCTCTACAGGCAAGTTTTAAAGTGCGCACATTGTTAAACTCGACACTTGTCGCGGCCTGTCATTTTCTGACATGATCATGTCATATTCTGACACTCCAGCAGATCAAGGACATAAATCAATGGATGATGAAGCGAAAATACCGGCACGTTATTTTGCTAAGCTACAAAATGTCTTAATCGCGCAAGGTATTAATTTTGATGAGCTCTTAGCTCAGTCTGATATCTCACCACAGACCATCAGCAAACCCGATGGGTTGCTGCGCATGAGTGAGATTGAGCGCCTAATAGACTGTGGCCTTAAGATCGCTAGTCCAGACTCCAGTCTAGCACTGGCAAAACACATCAAACTCAGCTCACACAGCATGGTGGGTTATGCCATGCTCAGCAGCCCAAATGTTGACTATGCTCTGCGCCTAGCGGCACGATTTTTTAACTTAATTTTACCTTCGGTAAATATGGTCTATCGGCGAGATGAGCAAACGATAAGTTTGCACTTCAGCCCCACCATGCCAATGTCTTCTCAATGCCTGCATTATCACCTAGAGACGATTGCCGCTACCGTGCACTGGGAGCTGAGTGACTTACTACAAAGTAGGATGCCGCCTTATGATTTGTATCTAGGCTACCCCAAGCCTAGTTATGCCGAGCGCTATAAAGAACTACAAGGTGCGCGCTGTCACTTTGAGTGGGATGAGCTGCCCGGCATCAAAATCGTATTCCCAGCCGTGATTGCCAACTATCCATTAGTGTTATCTGACACCTCCGCCTTGCAAATGGCAGAGCATAAATGTCAGGAACTAGTGGCACATGCGATTGCCAACCGAAAACTGGCAGACTGGGTGACGATGATGCTAAATGAAGCGAAAGATTGTGCATTAACACTAGAAGATTTAGCACACACATTAAATATGTCTGTACGTACCTTGGACCGACATTTAAAAAATGAAAACGCCAATTTTCGTGACATTAAAAATACGGTAAGACACCAACGAGCAATTAGCCTGCTAGACAATACCGAATTATCAGTCACCCAGATTGCTTATGAACTGGGCTATACCGATCCTGCCAACTTTACCCGGGCGTTTTCAAAGGTCGCTGGCATGTCGCCCAGTCAGTACAAAACCCGTGCTTGGTCAAGCCCCATTCAGGCCATCAAACCACGCCACTAAACACTCAACTTCCGCTTTCAAAGAGTGTGTGCCTGGCAACAAAGCTGTGGGCCGCGGCGCACGATCAAACCAAAACTTACCTGATAACGTACTGTCATCTAATGCTGGATGACTTGCCAACCAAACGGCTGTATCCGACCCCATACGGTTGTTTCGCAGACGAGAGCCTAAGCGTTCATGAAAGCCGGGCAACGACTTCTCAACACCCGGCGTGTTAGCCCAGCCTGGATGCACAATATGCCAGCGCACATTGGGTATTTGTCTGGCCCAGTAACGGCTCAGGTCCAGCAAAATTCGCTTAGCACGCGCATAAGCTTTGGGACCGTTATAAGGCTCTTGAGAAAAGTTAAAGTCTTCTAAGTGAACACTTTGGCTATACAGCCCGCCAGACACCATATTGATAATACGTCCGCCACGTGCAGCAATTTGTGGTGCTAAGCGATAACTTAAAATGGCAGGGCTTATGGCATTAACAGCCAAGGTGTATTCATGGCCTTCATCCGTTAACTGATGCTCATTAAATAACGCGCCGGCATTGTTTATCCAGACATCAATATCTTGGTGGTCTTGCTGCAAAACATCGGCTAAACGTTTGGTGTCGGCCATCGAGCTTAGCTCGGCTTCTAGGCAGGTAATGTGGACCTGACGGCCGGCAAAATCATGTATTTGTTGGGTCGCAAACGCTAGGCGCTCACGATTACGTCCAACCACAACCAAATCTGCACCTAAGCGAGCCAGCTGCTGTGCAGCCGCCAAGCCTAAACCAGAAGTAACACCGGTAATGCCCACTTTGCGGCCATCTAAGTAACGGCTTAAACCTTTTGAAGGCATGCGGCGATAACCACGGCGGGTATAGTTGATCATGCCTGGCAACACCAAGCGCTCTGACATTCGCTCAAATGGACCTGGATGAACCACACCATCGTTTTCCAAAGCGCTCACTAACCCTGCCATGGTTTTATTGGCTAAGCGAGCACCCCATGCTTTGAGCAAAGGCATGGTCCATGCCGGCGTGTCGGCAAACACTAAATCAGCAGCATATTGCACTCGAGTTTGTTGGTCAGAAACTTTATGTAGGGTCAGTTCATCGTGCGCAGAAAAACCATCACCTTCACCATCAAGCACTAATAGAGCATATTGTTCTTGAGTGTCGATTGCCGTCATGCGGTAACGCATGGGCACAGGCTTGCCCAACACATCTAATACCAAATCAAACTGAGCACCGGCG
>CAMTYC010000064.1:0-5687 GCA_947085865.1 uncultured Moraxellaceae bacterium | reverse complement strand
ATCAGTACTCCGCTATCACTTCGTGGCTCACGTTTTTTATTTGCTCCCGATGTGAGTGAGCACCCTTGCTTACAGCATGCACAACGATGGATGTTGAATTATTGGCAAGATGAGCCGGTGCTGCCCGGTTCGCGTTGGTTATTCCACGTGCGTTTAAAGCAGCCCTATAGCAATGCTAATCCCGCAGGTTTTGACGCAGAGCGCTTTTGGCATCATCAAGGTATTGATGCTATGGCCTCTAGTAGCCAAGGACAAATGCTGCAAGCCGCACCAGCCTCTGTAGCTTTGCTGCGTTGGCACATTCGCCAGTTTGTATTGACCACGTTTGCTGAGCGTCCGCAAGCCGCTGGCATGATGCTGGCATTGATGACTGGTGATAGAGCTGGCATTGACCCTGTTGCCAAGGATCAATATGCACAAGCAGGCATTAGCCATTTGTTAGCGATATCTGGTTTACATATTGGTTTGATGGCAGGTTTTGCTGCCGCCTTAGCTTCATTGGTTTTTAAGCGTTTTCCGCGTTTGTTAATGTTTTGGCCATTATCACGATGGACAGGCTTGGCGGCCTTTACCGTTGCCTTGGCCTATGGCGTATTGGCAGGCATGCAAGTGCCAACACAGCGGGCGCTATTGATGCTGCTGGTGTTAATAGCACTGCGCTGGATGCCACTTGTGTTGTCATCGATGCAAAGCCTGTTATTAGCATTGTGTGTGGTGTTGCTATGGGATCCACTGGCAGTGTTATCCGAAGGTTTATGGCTTTCATTTATCGCTGTTGGTTTGCTGATGTGGGGTGGTTTACGCTTAGGTGAAGAGACACCTCTGTCTGCCATGTTGCGAGCGCAGTGGTTGTGTACTTGGGGGCTGTTGCCCATCACTGTTGCTTTTTTTTCACGCTTTTCTGTGATTGGCTTATTGGTGAATTTGGTTGCCATTCCCTTAGTCAGTTTACTGGTTTTGCCTTTGGCCTTAATCGGGTTGGTTATCGCTTTGATAAGCCCCTCTTGGGCTCTCATTTGGTGGCAGATCCCTATTTCTTTGCTGCATTTCCTCAACCTTTCGGTCGCTTGGTTAACACAGTTGCCACATGCATTTATTGATCTACATTTGCCATCTGTGTTGTTAGCCAGTTTGACGTTAGCGGCGCTGCTACTGCTCATGCCAAAGGCCATGCCGGGCCGAGCATTTTTGCTATTGCCGTTGTTGACCTTGGTATGGCCACAGACAGGTGTTGGCCAGCAGCAGGCAAAAATTACGGTTTTAGATGTGGGGCAAGGTAGTGCGGTTGTGGTCAGCACGGCTAATCACCATTTGCTCTACGACACTGGCCCACCTTATGGCGAGTTTAGTGATGCTGGTGCGCGAGTCATCGCGCCCTATCTTTCATGGCGGGGCATTTCGACACTGGATAAGGTCATGTTAAGTCATGACGATGCTGATCATGTGGGTGGTTTTGCTTCGCTGTTGGCGCGTAAAGAAATTAAACAGGTGCTTGGAGTATGGCCCAGTGCCCTAACGTACAAAGTAAGCTCACCACCGCAACAGCCCTGTTATGCTGGTCAGTCATGGCAGTGGGACGGGGTGTTTTTTGACGTGTTGTGGCCGCCAGAAGGCCAGCGCATTGTTAAGAAAAACGACCAGTCTTGTGTCTTGCGAGTTGAGGCAATGGGGCAGGTTATTCTGATTCCAGGCGATCTTGAGGCTTTAGGCGAACTGTACTTGTTAGAACAAGTGCCGGCTGAACGACTGGCTGCGGATATTTTATTGCTAGGGCATCACGGTAGTCGCAGCTCCACGGGTCAGCGATTTTTAGCCACGGTAAATCCAAAAGTAGCAATCGCCTCGGTCGGTTATTTAAATCGTTATCGCCATCCCGCTAAAGTCGTTGTGGATCGTTTAGCAGAGCAGGGTGTGTTGCTTTTACAAACTGATGTTGAGGGCGCGATAACTTTGCTTATCAACAGTCCGGATCAATTGCCGGAAATTAGTAGCTGGCGTTACCAGCGCCGGCATTATTGGATGGCAAACTGGCGACAAAACTATCAGGACAACAAGGAATAGTGCGTTGGTGTCTTGGTTCAAGCGCAGCCATCACGTAAAGTAGGCGCATTGTTTAACGGGGATACTGTCGTGCTGGAAATGGTTAAGTCAGGTGGCTGGTTAATGGTGCCGTTGTTATTGGCATCAATTGTGGCACTGGCCATTATTTTAGAGCGTGCGTGGACATTACGTACTAACCGAATAGCACCACCGCATTTGCTGGGTGATGTTTGGCGACAGCTGCAGGCAGGCGATTTGCAACCAGATGCTTTAAAACGCTTACAAGCGGACTCGCCGCTAGGTGCGTTGTTGGCTGCTGGTTTGATTAATGCTCGTCATGGTCGTGAGATCATGAAAGAAAGCATTGAAGATGCGGCCGAACCCATTGTGCATGACATGGAAAAATTCTTAACCATGTTAGGTACCATCGCACTGATTTCGCCATTATTAGGTTTGTTAGGCACAGTTGTCGGTATTATCGATTCATTTTTGGTGGCCACCGCAGGTGGTTTAAGTGACCCCACCTTATTAGCAGGTGGTATTTCGAAAGCCTTGGTAACCACTGCTGTTGGTCTATTAGTGGCCATTCCCGCCATGGTGATGCATCGTTATTATGTGCGCCATATCACTTCACTGACCGTACGTATGGAGCAACAAGCCGTGAAGCTGGTGGATATGCTTCATGGTGAACGCGAAGTCGATATTCGTGAGGACGGCGTGTGAAATTACGGCGACCACAGCCTGATCAGCTAGAGCTTAATTTGGCGCCACTGATTGACTGCCTACTGTTTATTGTCATTTTCTTTTTGTTGTCGACTACCTTTGCCAAAACCGGCAAGTTGCAAATCCAACTCCCGGAGGCGGATGCACAAGTGAGTGTCACACCATCACAAGCCATTGAAGTGGCGATAGATGCCGGTGGTCAGTTTGCAGTGAATGGACAAGTACTTAGCTCTTCTGCTGATTTATCATCAGCGGTATTGGCGGCTGCCGGCGATAATCGTGATTTGCCATTTATTATTACTGCCGATGGCAAAGCACCGCATCAAGCCGTGGTTAGCGCTATGAATTTGGCTGGCCAGCTAGGTTTTCGTAACTTAGGTATTGGCACCCAGTCACTCGACTCTTCGTTATAGGCTTTATTTGCATGAATGCACCCACTGGTTTACCCGCAGGTTTGCCCGAAATAGCTGGATGGGCTTCGTATAAGCGCTTGTTGGGTTATACCAAAGCGTACTGGAAGTTGTTTGCTTTGGCGGTAGTGGGTTTTATTATCAATGCGCAAACGCAGTGGGCGGGCGCCAACCTGCTCAAATACATTATTGAAGCCATTCAGGCTGGTGATCAAAGCGCCAAAAACCTATTTCCACTGCTCATTGTTGGTTTGTTTGTGGTGCGTGGTATTGGTTCGTTTATTGGCACTTATTACATGGCCATGGTGGCGCGTAATGTGGTCTATAAGCTGCGCATGGAGCTATTTTCTAAGCTGCTAACATTGCCCACAAGTTATTACCATTTGCATTCTTCGGGCCATATCTCCGCCAAGCTCATCTATAACGTGGAGCAGGTTACAGGTGCCGCCACCGAAGCACTTAAAACCATTGTGCGCGAAGGTGCAGTAGCTATTGGTCTGCTGACATATTTGTTCTACACCAACTGGCGCTTGAGTCTTTCTTTATTGATTGTTGGGCCTTTTGCCGCTTTGCTGGTACGTGTGGCGAGTAAGCGCTTCCGTAAACTCTCCAAGCGTGTACAACACGCCATGGGTGATCTTAATCATATTTCTGGTGAAGCCATTGGCGGATATCAAGTCGTAAAAACTCATGGTGGTGAAGTCTATGAGCATGGCCGCTTTAATCGCGCTTCTCTCGACAATTTAAAGCAGTCAATGAAGGTAGTGGTAACAAGTGCCATTGCTACCCCATTAGTACAGATTTTAATGGCCTCAGCCATGGCGGTTGTTATTTGGATTGCGTTGCAGCCCAGCATTACCGGCAATATTTCACCGGGTGAGTTTGTCGCCTACATTACCGCTGCCGGTATGTTGGCCGCACCCGTGCGCTCTTTGACCGACGTTAACGAAAAGTTGCAGCGTGGCATTGCCGCAGCACAGTCGGTATTTGAGGTATTAGACGAACAGCCAGAACAAGATCTGGGTACGCGTTCGACTCAAAATTTACGAGGTGAGGTGGAGTTTCGTCAGGTCAACTTTAGTTATGACGGTAAAACACCGGTATTAAAAGATTTTAATTTGCATATCAAGCCAGGACAAACCGTGGCCATTGTCGGTCGCTCGGGCTCAGGCAAAACCACTTTGGTTAACTTGCTTCCGCGTTTTTACGAAGCGCAGTCTGGCCAAGTACTGATTGATGGTCATCCTGTACATGATTATCCACTGACTGAAATGCGCCAACAAATTGCCATGGTTGGGCAAAAAGTATTTTTGTTTGATGACACCGTGGCGGCCAATATTGGTTATGGTGCTTTCCGCGAGCAGCCGCGTGAAGCGGTTGTCGAGGCAGCGAAAACAGCTTTTGCCCATGACTTTATTAAAGACCTACCCGCGGGTTATGACACCATGGTTGGTCAGGACGGCATGCAGTTGTCTGGTGGTCAGCGTCAGCGTTTAGCCATTGCACGGGCGGTGTTGAAAAATGCACCTATTTTGATTCTGGATGAGGCTACCAGTGCGCTGGATAACGAATCAGAGTTCTTTATTCAGGCGGCACTAGAGCGTGTCATGCAAAATCGCACCACGTTAGTGATCGCGCATCGCCTCTCAACGATTGAAAACGCCGACTGGATTGTGGTGATGGATAAAGGTCGGATTGTTGAGCAGGGGCGTCATGCCGATTTGTTAGCGGCCAATGGCATGTATGCTCAGTTGCACAGTCGTGACTTTGCCGAGGAGTCGGCCGATGAGCCGTTGGCATGACGCATGGTATCGCGGTCAGCCTATTTTTTGGCTGCTGCTACCACTAAGCCTGCTATTTTTGATCATTACTGCCGTGCGCCGTTGGGCTTATGCGCGCGGGCTACTTACTAGTTATCGTGCACCGGTGCCGGTCATAGTTGTGGGTAATATTACCGTCGGTGGTACCGGTAAAACCCCGCTAGTGCTGGCCTTGGTCGAGCGTCTGCGTACTGCCGGTTATCGTCCCGGCATTGTGAGCCGTGGTTATGGTGGTGAAAGTGCCAATTACCCTCGTTTGGTGGCGGCAGAAGATATTGCTAGTGAAGTGGGTGATGAGCCACTTTTGTTAGCACAGCGCACGCAAGTGCCGGTGGTTATAGACCCAAAGCGTGGTCGTGGTGTGCAGGCTTTGTTAGCTTCGACTGATTGTGATGTGATTATTTGTGATGATGGCTTGCAGCATTTAGCGTTGCGGCGTGATATTGAGATCGTCGTAATTGATGGCATGCGCGGTTTTGGCTCGGGTTTGCCACTACCGGCTGGACCTTTGCGTGAGCTTCCTAGCCGTTTAAAGACAGTGGATTTTTGTGTCAGTAATGGTGAGTTTTTAGAGCGCGCCTCGGCTGATTTCCAGCCTTATGTCATGCGTCTTGCTGCTGAGGCTTGGCAGCCAGTGAGCGTAGCGACTACTGATGCCAGCCAACCAGAGGTAGGCAGTGCAGTGCAGGCTGTT
>CAMTYC010000063.1:0-24168 GCA_947085865.1 uncultured Moraxellaceae bacterium | reverse complement strand
TTGATACGCCCCTGACCATCCAACCAACCTTGCCAACGGCCATCAATGTTTACCCGGCCTTTATATAACGACTGAAAACGCTGCAGGCTCGGCACTTGTAACTGCAGCGTCATCCCTGTTTCTGGCGCCCCACGAAACGCCAACCGACTATCTGCTAGCCGCATATCCAATCGCGCTTTTGCCTGCTCTGCTTGATCAAAAAATGCATTAACAACCCAGGGCATCGCACCAAAACGTCCTTTCCAGTCAACCGTTGCCTCTACACCTTTAGGCTTTAACTGCCAATTGATAGGCCCTGACAAGTTAGCTGAGCGTGGCCAGCCCTCAGGCCACGCCAGTTCAGCATCTGGTGCTAAATTAAGCGCAAAATTTAATGCGCCACTGCCCTGCTGTGTATCGCCTTTTGCCGTCAACTCCCCAGGCAAAATTCGCCAATCGGGCTGCCCTTCAATTTGCCAAGCTGGCCAAGAAAGTTGGAGATCAAATTGCGGAATGACAGGTAGCACATTCAGTGTGGCTGCCATTGTGATTGGCCATTGCTCAGGGCCTAGCAGGTTCACTACTAGGGCGCTTAAGTCACCGGCTAAGTCAATGCGCTGCTGCCAAGGCAGTTGTGCCGAATCCAGTAATAACTGAGCATTGAGTGGGTAATGCTGCTTAAGTTGAATATTACCTATTAGCTGTACATCGGTATCCATAACATTAAGGCCTAAACCGGCCATGGCCAGTTCATGGCCAGAGCCAGAAGCCTTTAAACGCAACTCTTGGATGATTAGCGGCTCGGCATCTAGGCCCTGCCAGTTCAACTCACTTATACGAACATCGCGCAAAAACCACGGGAATGGCAGGCTAATCTCTGGCAAAACCAAATCTGTCGAGGGCTCTTCTGACTTGGTTAACTGAGTGATCTTCAACTGCGATACGAATAATTGCTCAATATCAATGTTGCCTTGCAGCAAATTGGCCGGCAGCCACTTAAGTGTACTGTCAGTCAGCTCAACAATAATGTCATCGCTCTGCCAGCGCAGTGCTCCCAAAGACAAACCCGTCAATAAACGGCCATTAATATCTGTGATCGTCAGCTCAGGAATATGTTCATCAACTTGACTCCAAAGCCAGCGCGGTGCTTGTTCACTGATTGTCAGCCATACCAACAGCAGCATTAGTACTAACACTAACTGAGCTAGCGCAATCCACAGCGTACGCAGTGTCCAGTGCGTTATGACGCCGACAATGGATAACACCGACTTCATAACGCTGCCCCTAACGTTAAATGAATACGAAATGGTTTGTCGGACTCAGAGATACCATTGGCAATATCAAAGCGCACCGGGCCTACCGGTGAAATCCATCGCATACCAATGCCAACACCAATCGCGGGCGAAACATCATCAGTGTCTGTAAACGCACTGCCGGCATCAACAAAAATCGCTGGCCGCCAGGTAGGCCGCCAGCGCCAGTTATACTCTACTGAGCCCGTTAGCAAATACTGACCGCCGACCGTGTCACCTTCGTCATTGCGTGGTGAAATACTACGGAAGTCAAAGCCACGTACGCTGTTATCACCACCGGCATAAAAGCGCACACTGGGCGGAACACGGTCAAATTCTGGGCTAAAAATAGCGCCGGCATCAGCTCTTAACAACACCATATGACGATCTTGAAAAGTATTTAACCAACGCACACCGGCGCGCACAGAAACATAATCTACCGTCGATAAAAATGCTCTATTAGCAGTTTCTGCCTGAAATAAAAGTCGCGAACCGTGGGTTGGGTCTATTCCACCTTGGCTACGCAAACGACTATAAGCCAGATACGGAGCAACTAGGGTTTCTGCTCCCTTTTCGCCGCTGTCTCGCTCAAAACGCTCATCAACCACTCGGATGCCATAGGTTTGCTGCCAGCCCACTTTAGGCGCAATCACACGCTGCATAGATACAATGCTTTGCAGCGTTTCGGTACCATCAATGATGTCTTGCTGTACACCCGCAGCAAACTCTATACGATCATGCAGCGGATGTTTCCAAGGCACCCGATAACGTACCTCACCACTTTGCCGCACCATAGAGAACTCAGTTTTAGCCTCAATGCCATGGCCTTTTTCATTAAACAAATGGCGTTGCCACTCCGCCAATACGCGTGGACCGACATCGGTCGTAAAACCTGCACCTAATGAAATACGACTTGGCAACCGACTATCAACAATGACATCAACGGGGATAAGCAAATCTTCGGCTTGATCACGACGAAATGACACCTGCACATCACGGAAATAGCCCGTTTGTATGAGGTCATTTTGTAAATTAAATAATTCACGACTGCTGATTGGGTCACCAGTCTTAAATGTCATTAATCGATCTAGTTGCTTTTGGTCTAGGGCTTTTAACGAGCCTCCTGCTACCTCTTGAAAACTAACCTCACCATAGCGATAACGCGACCCACTTTGAAAGGCCAAATACACATTCGCTTGATTGCTTTGTAAGTTCAGCTCAACACGATGAACTAACCAACGACTATCAAAATAGCCTCGCTCTAAAGCTCGGTCAGCCACCGCTTGCTTAAAATTTTCATAATCAGCATGAACAAAACGCTGGCCTGTTCGTAGTGGAAAGTCAGGTAAACGAAAACCTCTGTCCGTGCTGGCATCACCAATAAGCTGTATGTTTGCCTCTTGCAAGACCACCGCAGAACCAGCCTGAACCGATAACAATGGTGTAACTGAACTAAGATCAACACGAATCTCAGGCGCGTAATAACCTAAAGCATTTAAGGTTTCTTTGACTTGATCAGTAACCGTACGAGCCAACTCGCTTTGTGCCGCGGCCTCATCCGGAATTAGCACTTTTTGGTGCGATGACAGAACACGTTCAAGCTGCTCGTTTAAGTGTCCAGGATCTGCTTGTATGCGCCATTCGCCATGAGCCAACAAAGGCAGGCTCAATATTAAAACCAGCAAACAGCGCAGTAATGACATAGTCGTCTCGATCAATAATCCCCGTAGGACTTTTCTTGACCCGCGGAAGCTGGATGTCCCGCTGCTTCAATGGCCGCTTTTACATGTGGTGGCATGTAAACTTCATCATGCTTGGCTAATACCTCATAAGCATCCACTTCCTCACCATTCCAAATACCGTTAGCAACAATGCCTTGGCCCTCACGAAACAAGTCCGGCAAAATTCCTTGGTAAGTCACATCCACCGTATCGCCTAAATCGGTAAGGGTAAAGCGTACTTGCAGGCTTTCAGGTGAGCGCTGCACTGAGCCCTGCAATACCAGCCCACCCACTTGAATACGCTGACCAACAGCTGCTTCTTTAGCCGCCAGCTGAGTCGGCGTGTAAAACAAGTTAATGTTCTGACGCAGCGCATAAGCCGCTAATGCAACTGCTGCACCTAATGCCAGCAATAACACTACAATCCAAATTAGGCGCTTACGACGTTGCGGATGCATAGTTACTCCTCTGCTTTAGATGATGTAGATACCGGCTGCGCCTGCCGCTTTAATAAACGACGCTGCTGCCTTAACCAACGTTTGTGATGACTGGCGCTAAACAAAATGAGAAGCGCAAAAACCATAAAGAACAGACCATACGCTGACCACACATACACTCCGTGCCCTTGCATATTGATTAACTCTGCCCACGAGTCAAACTTCATAGTGATTGCCTCAATAACTCTTTAACCCAACGACTACGTCGTTCGCGCTGCAAAATAATGTGTCGTGTACGCCAAATGACGGCCCATGAAAAAAACGCATACAAACCAATAATAGAAATAAGCAATGGCATCCACATTTCTACCGGCATGGCAGGCTTTTCGGTCAGCTTAAACGTGGCGCCTTGATGCAAGGTATTCCACCAATCTACCGAGTATTTAATGATGGGTAAGTTAATCACTCCCACTAAGGCCAAAATTGCTGACGCTTTAGCCGCCTGGGCTGCCTCATCAAAAGCGTGCTGAAGCGCAATTACCCCAATATACAAAAACAACAAAATCAGCATGGAGGTAAGGCGAGCATCCCAAACCCAATAGGTTCCCCAAGTGGGCTTGCCCCAAATACCACCAGTGACTAGCGCCATTAAACAAAACAACGCACCTACCGGTGCCGCAGCTTGTGCCGCCATTTCGGCCGTTTTAACTCGCCACACTAAGCTGATGACGGCGCACACCGCCAACATTAAGTAACCAGACATGGCAATACTGGCCGACGGCACATGGATGTAAATGATTCGAAAGCTATTACCTTGCTGATAGTCTGGCGGCGCAAACAACAGACCCCACGTTAGGCCAATGCTTGTCATCACCAATGCAATGCCAGCAAACCAAGGCAGCCATGATTTCGTCATTTCATAAAAGTGACGAGGCCCTACCGTGCGCTGAAAAGCATCCCACCAACGTGCAATGATGTGCATTCACTTACCTCATTCACCACCGGCAATAGCCAAGCGCAGCGATGCCGCTGCAGCAAAAGGCGCTAGAACCAATGCAATCAATAAAAAAGCGGCCAGCAAGGCCAGAAAACCAATAATTGGCAAGCCATCTATGTTTGCTTGTACCGCTGCGGTGGCAAAAATAAGCACCGGAATGTGCAATGGCAAGCTAATTAACGTCACTAATACTCCACCTCGACGCAGGCCTACCGTCAATGCCGCAGCAATCGCACTAATTAAACTTAAGGTTAACGTACCCATCAACAAAGTCAGCATTAACACCGGCACAACAGACAGTGGCAGATTCAGCAGCACTGCCATTAACGGCGACAACAATGTAAGACTTAAGCCCGTCAGCAACCAGTGCGCCAAAACTTTAGCTAACACTAACAGGGGTAATGGACTAGGAATCAGCAACAACTGCTCTAAGCTGCCATCATCAAAGTCTTGACGAAACAAACTATCCATCGCCAACAACACCGATAACAAAGCTGCAATCCATAAAATACCGGGGCCTACTTGGGCCAATAGTGCGGGGGTTGGGCTAACCGCTAAAGGTACTAAGGTAATCACCATGACAAAAAATGCGAGCGGGTTTACCCACTCACCGGATTGGCGCATACCTAATTTAATGTCACGCCTTAATAGCGCAAAAAATGGTGCGCTCATTAGTCGTCACCCATGGCTTGTGCATAAGCTGATAGGTTGAGTGACTTGGCCTCGCAACGAGCTGACAGCGGATGGTGAGTTGTTAACAGCACCATGCCACCTTGGGCCGCAAAATTAATAATGCATTGCTCCAAATCGAATACGCCCTGCTTATCTAACGATGAAAATGGCTCATCCAATAACCAAAGTTTCGCCGGCTCTAAATAGAGTCGCGCCAAAGCCACACGACGTTTTTGCCCGGCAGATAACTGCTGCACGGGGCTTTCGTCATAACCATAAAGGCCCACATTGACTAAAGCCTGCTCGATTTGAGCCTCAGCTAATTCATGCTGGCGTAATGAGGACATGATTTTGAGATTTTCAGAAACCGTAAGCGATGCTTTTAATCCGGACAAATGGCCAAGATAAATCAATGACTTAATATATTCTGACTCAAGTGAAAATGCAGGCTTTTGCAGCCAACGAACACCGGCTTTTGGTGATGCTCGTAATCCTGCCAACTGTTGCAACAAGGTGGTTTTACCTGCCCCATTGGCACCTTGCACGTGTAACACATCACCAGCCTGAACCGTAACGCTCAAGTCTGTGTACAAACAGCGGTCATCCCGCCATGCGTTAAGTTGAACAAGTTCCAGCACGCCAAGGTATCCTATAAGATCGCGTTGTATTGTAGCCTATGCCAGCATTTTTTCTTATGCTGTTGGGCTAAACATATTCATCAACTTGCTTCACTAAAGGCCATCAACTGCCCATGCGCCATATTTCTGCCACCTTGTCATCATTATTTTTGCTGCTGGCTTTAGTGTTTAGTCCACAGCTCTCGTGGGCTAATAGCCAAGCTACGCTGCTCAACTCAGGCAAACAAACCAGTTTTTTGCCAGTCGATGAGGCCTTTGGTTTTAGTTATGACTGGCAGCAACAAGACTTGACGCTTTTTTGGCGCGTCACACCAGCACACTATCTTTATCAAAAACAGTTTGCTGTCACTGATAGCAAAACGGGTCAAGCAATCGCACTGATACTTCCTGAGGGAGCTCAAGCTGAAGACGACCCGACCTTTGGGCAGGTTCAGGTTTATCGTGATGATGTCACCATTCGAGTGACGTTGCCTGAGGATGTTCGCCAAGTAAATGTGCGCTGGCAAGGCTGTGCGGATGCTGGCCTCTGCTACCCGCCTGAGACTCAGACTATCAGCCGCGACACGGTTGCCCTTAACGCCAACGACGCCAATCAATTAGCCAGCTGGTTAAACCAAGCCACACTCATTAAAGCCTTGGCGATCTTTTTTGTTGTGGGCTTAGGCCTTAGTTTCACACCCTGTGTACTGCCTATGTTGCCCATTTTATCGGCCATTATTACCGGCCAGAAGTCGCGCAGTGCACGTCGAGGCTTTTTATTGGCACTGAGTTATGTGCTAGGCATGGCGTTTGTATTTACCCTCATCGGCATGCTGATCGCTTGGCTGGGCGCACGCGCCAACTTAGCGGTATTAGTACAAAAACCGGCTGTTTTAATTACCTTTGCGATTTTATTTGCTGGCTTTGCGTGGTTGCTAGCCAGTGATCGTAGTCTTGCCCTGCCGACATTCATTCGTGAACGTTTAGAGCGTATTCAACAAAACCAACAGGGCGGCGCCTATGGCTCCGTTTTTGTAATGGGTGCCATTAGCAGCTTGGTGGTATCCCCCTGCGTATCAGCACCATTAGCCGGCATTTTGGTATATATCAGCATGACCGGCGATGTCGCACTCGGCGGCATGAGCCTGTTTAGCTTGAGTCTTGGCATGGGGCTACCGTTATTGCTCGTTGGCGCAGGTGGCGCGCACTTCTTGCCACGATCAGGTCCTTGGCTGAATGTCATTAAACAATTTTTTGCTTGGCTGCTGCTGGCGCTGGCCATCAGTCTTATCGCGCGTCTGGTATCTGCCCCTATTGAAATGGCACTGTGGATCGCGCTGGCTTTAGCCATCGCCATTTGGTTAGGGCTACAAACTAGTGTAGCAACCAGTGTTCGTGTGCTGTTAATGGCTTTGCTGCTGGCCTATGCAGCGGTCTTAACCTGGGCAGCAGCTAAAGGACACTACGATCCGATCAATCCTTGGCCAGCACTGCAGACCGATTATCAATCACCGCTCATTAATGCCGGCTTAAGTGAAGGTTTTGTTGATGTGACTGATCCAGTATTACTCGATGAGCTCATTCAACAAGCAAAGCAGGCGCAACGACCCGCGTTTGTGGATGTCTATGCTGATTGGTGTATTAGCTGTATCAAATTTGAACGTGAGGTGCTGCATCAGCAGCATATTCAAGCCGCATTAAGCGAAGGCTTATTAATTCGTTTTGATATTACACGTGCCAACAAAGCGCAGCTTGATTGGCTTAGCCGAGAAAAGCTGTTTGGGCCGCCTGCCCTGCTGTTTTGGGACGCCAACGGACAGGTCGCACAACGCTTATTAGGTGAACCTACGGCCGATGAATTCTTAGAAGCCATTAATGCCAGCTGGGGACGTTAACTGGCATTAACCCTTATTGCGCAACAGGTCGTTTAGCCAAACGTCGCTGCAAGGTGCGTCGATGCATGCCTAAGCGACGGGCGCAGGCAGATATATTGCCATTTTCTTCTAGTAGCACACGCTGGATATGCTCCCACGCCAAGCGATCAACTGACGCAGGTTCGATCGCCAACGCTTGCTCAGACGTCTGCTCATCACTGAACACACGTAAAATATCAGCAATGCTAACGGGCTTTGCCAAATAGTGACTAGCACCCCGCTTAATAGCTTCAACGGCAGTGGCAATTGAGCTGTAACCAGTCAGCATTAAAATCCGCAAATCAGCCTGTAAAGCTAATAAACGTGGCAACACCAACAAACCAGACTCATCATTGAAACGAAGATCCAAGACACAGGCGTCAAAGCGACTTTCTGAGAGTAGCGCTAATGCACTGGCCTCATCCGCAGCCATAGCGACCTGACAGCCGTGGCGCTGAAGTCCTCGACTCAAGGTTTGACGAAATACCTCATCATCATCAATCACTAAAAACGATAAGTTCATGGCTTTACTACCTGCAATGCTGCTAGCGGCAACTTTATGCTTAGACAAGCACCACTCTGTGCTGGCTCACGATTACGTAATATTAAATGACCACCAATGTCAGTTAGTGTGACATGCGCTAAATATAAACCTAGGCCCAAACCGTCGGGCTTGGTACTGGTTGCAAACGCAGACGGCTCCTTCATGGCTTCTAACAGCTCTGCGCTATAACCTTCACCATCATCTTCAATGGTAAAAATCAGTTGCTGATGATGGCAATCAACACTCAGCCAGACATTCGCCCTGGCCGCTTCAAACGCATTTTTTAAACCATTACTAATCACTTGTCGTAACAACCAAGGCAACACCAGTATGCGTTCGCCGTGGCCATTCAGCTCAATTTGTAAGTTTTTCTGGTGAAATTGGTTTTTTAAATCATGCACACAACTATCAATGTGTGCTGCCAGGCTTTTTTCTGGCGATTGCTCTGGCGCACGTGCTTGATCACGTAAATTATTCAAAATATGGCGACACCTGCGCAGCTGACTTTGCAACGACTGCAGTAGGTCTGAATCATCCTCAGCACGCAACTCATCCGCTAGCAGTGTCATACTGGCCAACGGCGTGGCCAGCTCATGCACTGCATCTGCTGCCAGCGCACCCATGGCGGCGGACTGCTGACGCTGCAGTAAGTGGCGCTGAGCAATCGCCATGGAGCGCTCTTGATCGCGAAGTCTGGCCTGCATTCGACTTAGAAAGATCGCAATCACCAGCACACTGATCACAAAATTGACCCACATACCTAACAGATGACCTTGGTAACTTTGCCAAGGCCACGCCAAGTTGCTGGAGGCTGTATCTGGGAACCACACCAGCATGGAATACGCCACCAACATAAGCGCAGCCAATGCCAGTGCTTGTTGACGCGACAATGCCGATGTTGCGATAGCTAAAGGCACTAGATAATAGGTCACAAAGGGGTTGCTGCTGCCACCCGTGGCATAAAACAGGCCAGTTAAAAGCATAATGTCGATGAGCAACTGCAAAAACAACTCATCGGCATGTACTTCATCTTGGCGCTTCAAGCGCATTGCCGTTAGCACATTTACCAAGACAAATAAGCTTAAAACCACCGGCAAAATAACCGGTAATTGCTGCAACAAAATACCAGAGCCTAACCAGCCTAGGCTTAAAGCCAGCACAAAAATCGCCAACATGACAAAGCGCAACGCACACAGCTCGATCAGGTTGCGTCGCATATAGAAAAGGCACCCGGAGGTGCCTTTTAAGACCTGCATTTACGCAGTCGCCTTATGCCGCCAAATTGGCATTAGCAAAGTCCCAATTCACCAACTTGTCTAAGAAGGTAGAAATGTAGTCAGGACGGCGGTTTTGGAAATCCAAGTAGTAAGCATGTTCCCACACGTCAATCGTCAGCAAAGGCTTTTGGCCATGCACAATTGGGGTGTCAGCATTGCCCGTTTTGGTAACGGCTAATTTGCCATCAGCGCCTACAACCAACCAAGCCCAGCCTGAACCAAACTGTGTTGTTGCAGCAGCTTTAAACTGTTCAACAAACTTATCGTAAGAACCAAAATCGGCATCGATTTTAGCGGCAATTGCACCCGATGGCAGGCCGCCACCATTTTGCTTCATGCTGTTCCAGTAAAATGTGTGATTCCACACTTGTGCGCTGTTGTTAAAAATACCGGCTTTAGCAGCATCACCAGCAGACGCTTTAACAATCGCCTCTAAGCTCTGACCTTCAAGGTCGGTACCTTTAATCAAGTTGTTTAAGTTAACAACATAGGCATTGTGGTGCTTGCCATGGTGAAAGCTCAGCGTATGTGCAGTGATGTAGGGCTCGAGTGCAGTGCTTTCATACGGCAGCGCAGGTAATTCAATCGCCATGTCAGTATCCTTTAGTCAAAGTAAGAAATAAAAAGGTGTCCCATTATGCTGACCTCGTCAACAAGTGCAAGCCAACTCACGCCCTACAAGCGTTTAACCGTCTAAATCAAAGTCATAGTCTTTTAATTGCTTGCGCAGACGCCGCTCTTCAAGCACATCATCCAATACACGACGCATATCCAGAGGAATCACAGGAGCCGCTGGCTCATCATCGTTATCCGGCAGTGCATCTTCGTCTAAAAATTCGTCTTCCACGATGTAATTCTCCGTCAACATCAAGGTAGAAACAGATAAACTTGAGAGCGAAACACCAATATGTAACGCTCAAGGCGCTATTTACGCCAAGTTTTTTTCGCTGTAAAGCAAAATCGCATGCTTCTTGTCGTTCTCAACAAAAGCCGAACAAGGCTATACTTTCACGCTTAATATTTGCGCCTGTTAATACAGACGGGTCTGGCACGGGAAACACGCACATGCAGCACACAGAACAAAGTCCTTACTCACGCAGTCACTACTGTGGCGCCCTTAATGAAAGCCTCCTCGAACAAACCGTCACCCTCTGTGGCTGGGTTCATCGTCGTCGTGATCATGGCGGAGTCATTTTCTTAGACATGCGTGATCGTGATGGCTTGGTCCAAGTCGTGATTGATCCGGACACTCCAGAAGCATTCGCCACTGCTGATCGTGCGCGCTCAGAGTACGTCCTGCGTATCACCGGACGCGTTCGTCGTCGTTATGCCGGCACTGAAAACGCCAATATCAGCACTGGCCAAATCGAAGTGCTGGGCAAGTCCATTGAGATTTTAGCGCAGTCAGAAACACCACCATTTCCACTGAATGATGATTTCAGCAATGTCGGTGAAGAAGTCCGTCTCAAGTATCGCTTCTTAGACATGCGCCGCCCAGAAATGCTGGAGCGCATGCGCTTTCGCTCACGTGTCACCAGCATGATTCGCAACTTTTTAGACGATAACGGCTTTTTGGATGTGGAAACGCCCATCCTGACTCGTGCAACCCCAGAAGGCGCACGCGACTATTTAGTGCCTTCTCGTACCCAGCCCGGTTCATTTTTTGCCCTACCGCAGTCTCCCCAGCTATTCAAACAGCTGCTGATGGTTTCTGGCTTTGATCGTTACTACCAAATCGCTAAGTGTTTCCGTGACGAAGACCTGCGCGCAGACCGTCAGCCAGAGTTCACTCAGATTGACATTGAAACCTCGTTTTTAAGCGACGAAGAGATCATGTCTATTACTGAGGCCATGATTGTTAAAATTTTCCGTGAGTTAATGCAGGTAGAGCTCGGCAGCTTCCCGCGCATGACCTATGAAGAAGCCATGCGTCGTTTTGCCTCAGACAAACCAGACCTGCGCATTCCACTCGAACTCATTGATATTGCTGACTTAATGCAAGACGTCGAGTTCAAGGTGTTTGCAGGACCTGCCAAGGACCCTAAAGGTCGTATTGCGGCGCTAAAAGTTCCCGGTGGCAATGCAATGCCACGTAAACAAATTGATGACTACACTAAGTTTGTCAGCATTTATGGCGCTAAAGGTTTGGCCTATATCAAGGTCAACGACGTTAGCAACATTCACAATGGTGAAAATAGCGGCCTGCAATCACCGATTGTGAAGTTCCTTCCGGATGCCACACTCAAAGCCATCATCGAACGCACAGGTGCTGTTGATGGTGACTTAATTTTCTTTGGTGCTGACAAGGCCAAAGTGGTTAATGACGCCTTGGGCGCTTTACGTGTGAAGTTAGGCCATGATCTAAATCTACTCACCAGCCAATGGGCGCCTTTATGGGTTGTTGACTTCCCGATGTTTGAAGAAGTAGCTGATGGTCAGTGGACCTCCGTCCACCACCCCTTCACCATGCCAAAATGTGATGTGGCCACGCTGAAAAACAATCCAGGCCAAGCCTTGTCTGTCGCCTATGACATGGTGTTAAACGGCACCGAATTGGGTGGCGGTTCATTGCGAATCTACACGCTCGACATGCAAACTGCCGTGTTTGAAGCATTAGGCATCAGCGCTGATGAAGCGCAGGAAAAATTCGCTTTCTTGCTCGACGCATTGAAATACGGTGCACCACCACATGGTGGCTTGGCGTTTGGTCTGGATCGATTGATTATGCTGATGACCGGCGCCAGCTCGATTCGTGACGTGATTGCCTTCCCGAAAACCAAAACAGCTGAATGTTTAATGACACATGCTCCCGCTCCTGTTGAAAACAAACAGCTGCGTGAACTGGGCATTCGTCTGCGTGAAGAAGTGAAAAAGGAGTCTTAAGATGGCGGGTCATTCCAAGTGGGCCAACATCAAGCATAAAAAAGCCCGCGTCGACGCCTCACGCGGCAAAGTTTTTACTAAATTTATCCGTGAAATCACAGTGGCCGCTCGTTTAGGCGGCCCAAAAGAAGAAGACAATCCGCGTCTACGTGCCATTGTCGCTAAGGCGCTTAGTGCCAACATGAGCCGTGATGTCATTAACCGAGCGATTCAACGTGGCGCTGGCGGTGATGATGACAAACGGCTCGACGAACTGACCTACGAAGGTTATGGCGTTGGCGGCGTTGCTGTCATCGTCGAGACCATGTCAGACAACGTCAATCGTACGGTTGGTGAAGTGCGCCATGCTTTCAGCAAAAATGGCGGCAATATGGGCACTCCGGGCTCAGTAGCCTTTATGTTCACTCAGCGTGGCGAGATCACCTTCCCAGCCGATGCTGATGAAGACCGCATTTTAGAAGTTGCACTTGAATCTGGTGCGGACGATCTTGAGGCAGATGAAGACGGCATTGTGGTTGTTACTACCCCTGTTGCATTTGGTGCGGTAGTCGACGGCTTAGAAGCGGCTGGCTTTAAGCCAGAAAATGCCGAAGTCACCATGCGTGCATCAACAAATGCTGAAATTACCGAGCTCGCACAAGCTGAAAAGATCATCAAAATGATCGATATGTTAGAAGACTTAGATGATGTGCAAAACGTCTACACCAACGTCAGCTTTAGTGATGACGTGCTGGCAGCATTGAGCAAGTGACCGACACGATCTTATTAGGCATTGATCCCGGATCTCGCATCACAGGATATGGCATCATTGCCCAGCAAGGTCGTCAGTGGACTTATGTTGATAGCGGTTGCATACGCATGAACAGTGCCGATGCTCTACCAGAGCGGGTACTGACTATTTTTACTGGCTTAACCACACTAATTGAACGCTGGCAGCCCACGCGCGCCGTCATTGAACAGGTTTTTTTAGCCAAAAATGCCGACTCTGCTTTAAAGCTGGGGCAGGCTCGTGGCGCAGCCGTTGCAGCGGCTGTGACACAAGGCTTGAGCGTCTCAGAATACACCGCAAGGCAAATCAAACAGGCTGTGGTTGGCACAGGCTCTGCTGATAAAACCCAAGTTCAGCATATGGTGGTAAAACTGCTTAACTTGAGTGCAGCCCCCCAAGCGGATGCTGCCGACGCCTTAGCGGCGGCACTATGTCATGCCCATGCAGGTGAAAACATGCGTAAAATGGCTATCGATGGTCTACGTCGAGGCCGTGGGCGATAAATACGATAATAAGGATTCGCACACTATGTTGACCCGCCTAAGTGGCTTATTAATTGAAAAAATTGCGCCAACCGCGGTGATTGATGTCAATGGCGTTGGTTATGAGGTCGACTTACCCCTTAACACCTTTTATCAGCTTCCCGCATTAGGCGAGAACGTGGTGTTGTGGACACACCTGAGTGTGCGCGAAGACGCTCACCAACTCTTTGGCTTTAGCGACCGCAACATGCTGCAAACTTTTCGCACCCTGATCAAAGTCAGTGGTGTTGGGCCACGCCTAGCCTTGGCTATTTTGTCCGGCATGGACACTGAGGCCCTCCGTGTATGTCTTGCGCAAGAGGACATCACCACCCTAACCCGCATTCCGGGCGTTGGTAAAAAGACGGCTGAACGACTCATTATTGAGCTTCGTGACAAGCTTGGTAAGCCTGCACTTAAGGTGTTAGGGCAAGCATCCGGCAACTTATCGTTAATGCCTACGCTAAATGCCAGTGAAGAAGCTGAGCAAGCATTGGTTGCTTTAGGTTATAAACCTATTGAAGCGCAACGCGCCATTAAAGCCGTGGCCAATAAAGAGCTGGAAACAGCCGAGTTAGTTCGCGCCGCGTTAAAAGGCCTGTTAAGGAATTAATGCTATGAGCATTGAGTCGGATCGCTTAATTACGGCCACACCCAAACCCAAAGAAGAACAGGTAGATCGTGCTATACGGCCAACACGCTTGGATGACTATATTGGTCAGCCCGCCGTACGCGAACAAATGGACATTTTCATTCGGGCCGCCATAAGCCGCGCTGAACCATTAGACCATACCCTGATTTTTGGCCCACCCGGTTTAGGCAAAACCACCTTGGCTAATATCATTGCCCGTGAAATGGGTAGTGAATTGCGTTCGACTTCTGGCCCCGTACTAGAGCGTGCTGGCGACCTTGCTGCACTGTTAACAAATTTAGAAGCTGGCGACGTTCTATTTATTGATGAAATTCATCGCCTATCACCTGTGGTGGAAGAAATTCTTTATCCGGCGATGGAAGACTATCAGCTGGATATTGTCATTGGTGAAGGGCCGGCAGCACGCTCTATTAAATTAGAACTACCACCTTTTACCTTAGTTGGCGCTACCACTCGAGCAGGCTTATTAACATCACCCTTACGTGACCGTTTTGGCATTGTGCAGCGCTTGGAGTTCTACTCCATTCCAGACCTTACCCATATTGTCACACGTGCCGCGGGCCTACTTAACTTAAGTATTGAGCCACAAGGTGCCGCGGAAATTGCTAGGCGATCTCGTGGCACACCACGTATTGCCAATCGATTACTACGTCGTGTGCGTGATTATGCTGAGGTTAAATCTAATGGTGTCATCACCGAAGAAACCGCTAAAGCCGCACTCACCATGCTGGAGGTCGACCCTCGTGGGCTCGATCGCCTAGATCGACGTTTTTTAAGCATGTTAGTCGAAACCTTTTCTGGCGGGCCCGTGGGTGTTGAGTCCTTGGCCGCTGCCCTATCTGAAGATGCTGGCACCTTGGAAGATGTCATAGAACCCTACTTAATCCAGCAAGGTCTCATCATGCGTACGGGGCGCGGTCGGGTCGCTACTCAACAAGCATGGTTGCTGTTTGGCTTAACGCCACCCTCAGTTAGTGATACGGGGGCAATATGAGCATAAGTGTGCGTGTATACATTGAAGACACTGATGCCGGCGGCATTGTTTATTATGTAAATTATTTAAAGTTTATGGAGCGCGCACGAACCGAATGGTTGCGTGAGCTGGGCATTGAGCACTACTTAAGCGGCCCAGATGCCGTGTTCTTTGTTGTACGTCGAGCCGAAGTCGACTATCGGCAACCCGCTCGCTTAGATGACTTACTGCAAGTCAGCGCAGAGATAGTCAAAATTGGACGTGCTTCTTTAAAGTTTCGTCAACGAATCACACGTCAAGACGTCTTGCTAGCTGACGGACTGATTGAAGTTGCTTGTGTTGATAAGGAAAGCTTGAAACCTCGTGCACTCCCGTCTAAGTTGTGCCTTTTACTGAATACACCACAGGAAAAGTAGTAATGCCTTCTGCCCCAGAGATGACCGTCACCTCGTTAATTATGCATGCCAGCCCTGTTGTACAGCTGGTGATGTTGATCCTAGTGCTTGCTTCGCTCACTTCATGGGCGATTATTGTGCAACGTGCAGGTATCTACCGTCGCGCTGAGCAATTACGTCAGCAGTTTGAAGATCGCTTTTGGTCCGGCATTGATATGCGCCAGCTTTATGAGCAAGTTAACCATACGCCCAATAATGAGTCGGGCTGTGAAGGCTTATTTCGCGCCGCTTATCATGAGTTTCAACGTATGCGTGAAAAGCGACGCGACTCAGAAGACACCATGCAAGCAGTATCGCGCTCATTACGTATTGCCCTCAGTGTTGAGCAGAACAAGTTGGAAGCACAATTACCCTTCCTAGCCACCGTCGGCTCGGTGAGTCCTTATATTGGTTTGTTCGGCACAGTCTGGGGCATCATGACCGCTTTCTTAGGCCTTGCTCAAGTACAACAGGCCACACTTGCCGTGGTTGCACCTGGCATTGCTGAGGCCCTAATTGCTACCGCTATTGGTCTCTTTGCCGCTATTCCAGCCGTGATTGCATACAACCGTTATGCCAGCCAGAGCGAGCATATTTTGTCTAAATACGAAGTGTTTGCCGAAGAGTTAAGCAGCATTTTCCACCGTGAAGCGCATGCAGGAAACTAAGCCATGAGCTTGCAAACCTCGTTTCGCCGTAAGCGCAAAGCGCCCATGTCTGAAATGAACGTGGTGCCCTATATTGATGTGATGTTGGTATTACTGGTCATTTTTATGGTCACTGCGCCAATGCTGACACAAGGAATCGAAGTTAACTTACCTGAAGCCAGTTCAGACACGTTATCGGTACGCGACCAAACCCCCTTGATAGTCTCTGTCACAGTCAATGGTAGCTACTCACTTCAAGATGGCGATCGTCAAATCACCGTTACGTTAAGCTCCTTACCGGATGAAATTCGCGCACGTCGCAGTGATGAACACAGTGATGTGCCGGTATTAGTAAATGGTGACTCTGCTGTTGGTTATGGCAAAGTCGTTGAGCTAATGGCGGCTTTACAAGCCGCCGGTGTTAAACAGGTGGGGTTATTAACTGAACCACCGGCTAGTAGACAGTAAATCGGTATGACTCCTAGCCGCCAAGCGTTTGCTGTATCTCTGGGACTTCACCTCGCTTTAGTGTTGGGATTGGCGTTGTTTGCATCGCCTGCGCGCCTACCTGAGCTACCCAAAAGTATTGAAGCCACTTTGATGTCACTGCCAACAGCGCCCTTGCCCGCCCCTACAGCACCAATTCAGCCAGAGCCAACACCTGCTGAGCCAGTCAGTGAGCCTGAACCGGCTCCTGCGCCGCCACCAAAGCCTGAGCCTAAACCAGCGCCAACGCCTGAGCCCAAGCCAAGCCCAACGCCTAAGCCAGAAGCGAAACCGGAGCCTAAAAAACCAGAGCCGAAGCCTGAACCAGCCTCTAAGCCAGAGCCAAAACCCACGCCTAAGCCGGCTGAGCCAGATCCAGAATTGGTAAAAGAGCGTGAGCGTTTAGAACGTGCAGCACAGGCGCGTCAACAAGCAATTGCGCAAGCACTTCGTGACGAGGCGGATGCCATGGCGAAACAAGCCACCGCGGATGCTAGAGCACGACAACTGGCATCACAGGTCAATCAATTTACCCTTGCCATCAATCAAAAAATCAAAAATGAATGGAAACGCCCGATTAATGTTGATGGTAAGCTCGAAACAGTTATGACAATTACGGTGTTGCCAGGTGGCGAAGTACGCAGTGTACTGATACGACAAAGCAGTGGTAATGCTGCCTTTGATGCAAGTGCAGAAGAAGCCGTTAGACGGGCCAGTCCATTGCCTGTACCTGCCGACGCTGCCCTATTTAACGAGTTTTTTCGTGTCATTTCATTGAAGTTTAAACCCGAGGAATAAGTCTTATGCGTTTTTGGTTTTCCCGAGTTGCCCTGATTTTACTCACTGGCTGGGTCGGATTAGCACATGCCACCCTGACCATTGAAATCACACAGCGACTCCAAGACGCAACGCCAATTGCTGTTGTGCCTTTTGGTGGCTTTAACTTAAGCGGTGAAGACTCTACCGCCGACATTATTCGTGCAGACTTAGATCGCAGCGGCAAGTTTGCCTCCCTTGATCCACGCACACTACCCGGCCAACCCACTAGCAGCGCAGAGATTTTGCCGGCCAGCTGGCAAAATGTTCGTGCTGATTTGGTTGTGGTTGGCAACGTCACTCAATTAGCCGATGGCCGTTATAGCTTTCGTTACGAGTTATTAAAAAAAGGAGGCTTATCGCGTGTATTGGGTGAAACCTTTGTTGTTGAAAAAACACGCTGGCGTGATGCGGCACACTTCATTAGTGATCGCATTTATAAAGAAGTAACAGGTCAAGAAGGTATCTTCTCGACCAAAATTTTATACGTAAACCAATATCGCCGTGATGGTCGCCCACGTTATCGATTAGAACTTTCCGACATTGATGGTGCTCGTAAAATTACTTTGCTGGACTCAGCTGAACCAATTTTATCGCCAACATGGTCACCGTCGGCCCGTCAGGTTGCCTATGTTTCTTTTGAAAACCGTAAGCCAGCGATTTTTGTGCAAAACCTTGCAACCCGTCAGCGCACTAAGTTAGTCGACTTTCCTGGTCTGAATGGCGCGCCATCGTGGTCACCTGATGGCAAGCGTATGGCATTAACACTTTCACGTGATGGCAACCCTGAGTTGTACTTGATGAACTTGGAAAATAACGCGTTAACTCGCTTAACTAATCACCCTGCCATTGATACAGAACCCCGATGGAGTGCTGATGGAAAATCACTCGTCTTTACTTCTGATCGCAGCGGTAGTGCTCAAATTTATCGATTAGACTTGGCAACACGTGATGTAAAACGACTAAGCTTTACCGGTCGCTTTAATGCCCGTGCCGACATTAGTGCTGACGGCCGTTATTTATCGATGGTTCACCAAACCGGTGCAAATAGTTACGCAATTGCTTTGCAAGATTTGCGCACCAACGTATTTTCGATTTTAACAGACACACCATTGGATGAGTCGCCTAGTTTTTCACCAAACAGCCAAATGGTTGTTTACGCCACCCGCAAAGGTCGTCAAGGTGTGTTAGGTATTATGTCTATTGATGGCCGATTTAAAATGCGTTTACCCGCCGTTGACGGTGAAGTACGCGAACCAGTGTGGTCTCCCTATTTACGCTGATCTCGAAGTCAGTTAAGTTTCACAACGTGCAATACTATAAAAAATATCTAGGAGCTAACTCGTGAATCTGAATCAAACAGCCAAAATTGCAACCGTCTGCACCCTCGTGTTGACCATGACGGCCTGTTCGGTCTTTCGCGGTCCTCGTCTCATCGATCCAAACGACGACAGCCAATTTGAAAATTTACCACCGGCACCTGCAGTAGAGTCTTCAGTTGCTGAGGACTTAGGCCCAACCACAGGCGCTGCTAATTTAGGGCTTGGTATTGAAGGTAATGTAGTTGCAACTGACTCTTCCGGAACAAGCACATTAACCAGCGCGGAAATGGCCGACCTGCTGCGTATTCGTGTGTTCTATTTCGGAACAAACTTAAGTGATATTACCGCCCAATCTTATGGTGGTTTAAATGCTCATGCTCGTTATTTGACACAAAACCCTAACGCCCGACTACAGTTATCAGGCCATACCGATGAGCGCGGTACACGTGAATACAACTTAGCGCTGGGTGAGCGTCGTGCCAATGCGGTTGCTCGTTACTTAGTTAGCATGGGCGTCAATGCTGGTCAGTTATCTGTTGTAAGTTATGGCAAAGAAAAACCTGCTGCTGATGGCAGTGACGAAAGTGCATGGGCACAAAATCGTCGTGTTGAGCTAGATTACGTAAGCAACTCACCACGTTAAGTTTTATCTTTTCAGCATGTCAGCAAGAACGGGCTTCGGCCCGTTTCTTGTTTTAACTGTTGACTGCTTAGGAGTTTTTTATGCGCCACGCCGTTAAATTTTGTGTGTTAGCCACCGCCATTTCGCTGCAATCGTTCGCGCCAAGTGTACTGGCTGTTGAAGTCCAGCAGCGCCCATTGACTAGGCCCCAGCAGCAGGCTGCTCCCGCCCCTGCGCGAACACCAGCACCCGTCATTAACCCGGCCATTAGCGCTGCGCCAACATCCGCGATCAATCCAGCATGGGATATGTTTCAACAAATTGAAGGTCTGCAAAACCAAGTGGCAAGGTTGCAGGGTCAGTTAGAAGAACAGCAAATGCTAATTGAGCGTATGCAGTCTGACCTACGTGTACGCTACGAAGACTTAGATCAGCGCATTGAAGCATTAAGTAGCCGTACAGGTTCTACTGTGGCGGCAACTAATGTTAGAACAACCGCTAGCTCCGAAACCGGCGAGTTCAAAAACACTGTTGATTACAGCTCCAGCCCTGAACAAATTGAAGTCCAGAAAGAGGCTTATTTAGCTGCCTATCAGGAGTTTCGTAGCAAAGGCGCAAATGCCGCCATTACTGCTATGCAAAGCTTCCTGAAGAAGTACCCCAACACCGTATTTAGTGCCAGCGCGCATTACTGGTTAGGTGAATTCAAGCTCGCTTTAGAGCCGGCCAATTTGCAATCAGCAGAAGCCAGCTTCCTGAAAGTGATTCGTGAATTTGATGGTGATAGCAAAGTGCCAGCCTCTTACTACAAACTTGGCACCGTGGCTGAGCTGCGTGGCAATATGGATGAAGCCTTACGTTGGATGAGCGACTTAGTTAAGCGCTTTCCCGATAGTGATGAAGCTCGCCTGGCAAAACCGTTTATTGAACAGAATTCGCCAACAGTCGCACCATAAGCACTTACACGCTAAACTGCGCGCCCGATTACGTTGACGAATACCAAAGCCATGAGCCTGCGACTTACTGAAATCTTTTTTTCACTGCAAGGTGAAGCACGTACAGTCGGCAGGCCAACGGTATTTATACGCTTGACCGGCTGCCCATTACGCTGCGTTTGGTGTGATACCGAATATGCTTTTAATGGCGGCACGCTTTGGTCTATTGAACAAATCCTGCAAGAAATTCAGCCCTATCAAGCCCGCTACATCACTGTCACCGGTGGTGAGCCTTTAGCACAGCCTGAATGTTTAACCTTACTAACCGCACTGGCAGATGCGGGCTATTCTGTTTCACTAGAAACCAGTGGCGCACTGGATATTGCACCAGTCGATACGCGCATTAGCAAGGTAATGGATTTAAAAGCACCGGGCTCGGGTGAAGTGCATCGCAACTTAAACAGCAATATTGCCCACTTGAACCAGCATGACCAAGTCAAAATTGTGATCACTGACCGTCAAGACTATGACTGGGCCAAAATGCAATGTGATGTGTTCAAGCTTTATGAACGTGTGGACGATGTTTTATTCTCACCTGCCCATGGCCAACTGTCGCCAACCACACTCGCAGAATGGATTTTGGCTGATCGCATAGATGTGCGTATGCAGCTACAACTTCATAAATACCTTTGGAATAACCAACCCGGACACTAAGCTATGGCGCATGCCGTTGTTTTACTTTCAGGCGGACTAGACTCAGTAACCTGCTTAGCCTTAGCTCAAGCTGATGGTCATAGCATTACTGCAGTGAGCTTTGATTATGGCCAACGCCATAATGCTGAATTGCAAGCCGCACGTCATATATGCCAACAGATGGGCATTACGGACCACCGCGTGATTCGTATTGATCTAGGGCAACTAGGCGGCTCAGCACTCACCGATAGCAGCATTGCGGTACCCGAAGAAGAAAGCACAGGCATTCCCGTAACCTATGTGCCAGCGCGCAACACCGTATTTTTATCCTATGCCCTAGCCTTAGCAGAAGTCACCAAAGCCAATGCCATCTATATTGGTGTAAATGCCATAGACTACTCCGGTTACCCCGACTGCCGCCCGGACTTTATTCAAGCATTTGAAGTGGTGGCCAACCTAGCCACTCGCGCCGGCGTGGAAGGCAATGGTATGGAGATTCGCACCCCCTTAATTGCTATGAGCAAAGCCGACATTATCCAGACTGGCATGCGCTTAGGTGTAGATTATTCATTAACCACCTCCTGCTATCAGGCCAATGAAATGGGTGAAGCCTGTGGTCGTTGTGACGCCTGTCGTCTGCGCAAAAAGGGCTTTGAAGTGGCTGGTGTCGATGATCCGACGCGCTACTTCATCTAGCGCTAGCAGTCTCCCCTTGGCATCGTTAGACTGGCATTTCATTTAGCTGAGAGCCTGCTATGAAACCTGAGTCCGAACATCATTTAGTCCTGACCGCGTTAACCTCTGACCGCCCCGGCATTGTCGATGAAATTGCGCGTGCCGCCTCAGATACTCGCTGCAATATCTCTGACTCACGAATGATTGTGATGGGATCTGAATTTGCCTTAACCATGATGGTCTCCGGCACCTGGGACAGTATTGCTAAGTTTGAAGCACAGCTACCAGTGCTCGCAAAACGCCTAGACCTACAAGTGCTCAGCAAACGCACAGAAAAGCGCCAACTACAAAAACCGGCCATGCCCTACTCTGTACACGTGATTGCTTTGGATAATCCGGGTATTGTTCATGAGATTGCGAATTTTTTTGCCTCGCAAACCATCAATATTGAGGCCATGGAAACCAGCACCTACAGTGCGCCACACACCGGCTCACCGATGTTTGCACTGGCCATGACCGTTAATATTCCGGGCGAGATTCACATTGCCTCATTGCGCGAGACGTTTATGATTTTTTGTGATGATCGCAACCTTGATGCCATCATCGAGCCACACAAAGCTTAAGGAGCCTATTATGTCCGTTGTTCTTGGTCAGCCTATTCCGGATTTTTCCGTTGCCTCTACCACGGGTGAGATGCTGACATCAGCAACACAAAAAGGTCGTCGTTTTGTGCTGTATTTTTACCCTAAAGATGCAACGCCAGGCTGCACATTGGAAAGCCAACAGTTTCGTGATCTGCATGAACAGTTTCAAACAGCAAAATGTGACATATATGGTGTGTCGCGTGACAGCCTAAAATCACACGATAAATTTCGAGACAACCAATGCCTACCTTTTGCCTTGTTAAGTGATTCCGATGAGACCTTATGTCGTTTATTTGATGTCATAAAAACCAAAAACATGTATGGAAAGCAGGTACAAGGCATCGAACGCAGCACATTTTTCATTGATGAAAATGGTGTTCTACGTCATGAGTGGCGTAAGGTAAAAGCTGATGGCCATGCTCAGGCCGTGCTGGATGCAGTGCTGTCTAGTTAAGACCTGCGAATCGTAAATCGACTGACACCTTCGTCATTTGTGGTCACTTGCTCTAACTGATGACCAGCCTGACGAAGAAATAATGGGAAATCACGTAAGGCGCCAGAATCCGTGGTCAACACTTCGATACACTGATTCGTTGCTAAGGTATGCAGTCGTTGCTTCAGTTTTAGCAGCGGCATGGGACAACGTAAGCCAGTTAGATCAAGGATTTCCATGTTTGCTCTCGGCAATAACAATACATTTAGCGGCAATAGCCTGTGATTAGTTTATCACGCTCTGCCATTGCACTTATGATGATCCCGCTGTTATCAGGCATGCCTGCGTCAGCTCATGTCGCACACTCGTTTAGCAATATTGAGCTCCCCGAGCTGGGTCAAAGTGCTGACTTAATTTCTGATAGCGCCACCGAACAACGCCTAGGCCAGGCTTTTTTACGTCAACTGCGTGCCACCACGCCGATGTGGCCCGACCCGTTGGTACGCGACTATGTTGAGAAGCTGACCTACCGCCTGGCCACACATAGCCCTTTAACCGATCCTAAATTCACTTTTGTTGTTGTTAATAATCGCTCAATTAATGCTTTTGCCGTGCCAGGCGGTGTGCTGGGTATTAATACCGGCTTGCTTCTTGCTGCTGAAACTGAAGGTGAGGTCGCCGGTGTCATGGCGCATGAGATCGGTCACTTAAGTCAGCGCCATTTTGCACGCTCACAAGAGGCGAATCGCTATAATCAATGGTTAGCCTTAGGCGGGTTACTCGCCAGTATTGCAGCAGCATCTGCTGGTGGCAGCAGTGGCGGCGACTTAGGCTTTGCGGTAGGGGCATCAGCACAAGCGCTGGCCATTCAAAATCGACTGTCGTATAGCCGTGCCTTTGAACAAGAAGCTGATCGCATCGGTATGCAAACACTTACGCTTGCTGGTTATGACCCACGCGACATGCCTAACTTTTTCTTACGTTTAGAGCGGTCTACTCGGCAATTAGGTTATGTGCCAGAGTTTTTACTGACTCACCCTTTAAGCACCACGCGTTTATCAGATCTTGAGCGCCGAGTGAGTGAGCAACCACCTCAACAGCGTATTAACACACCAGACTTCCGACTCATTCAAACACGTCTTCAAGTTGCCTATAGCACCCAAATTAATGAAGTCATTAGTGCTTATGAAGAGTCTATGCGGAGTGGTAACCCG
>CAMTYC010000062.1:0-3499 GCA_947085865.1 uncultured Moraxellaceae bacterium | reverse complement strand
ATGTCGATTGCTGACTATATTTATATTTTGGGCAACTGCTCGGTCGTTGGCGAAGGCACGCCTGAACAGTTGCGTGCTTCTGACTCAGCTTTAGTTCGCCAATTCTTGGAAGGTGCAGCGGACGGCCCTGTGCGTTTCCAGTATCCTGCGCCATCTTGGGCTGAGTCCCTAAGGAGTTAATTATGCAGGACACTGTGCAGCGCTTGGGTGCTAGCGCCATCATGAGTTTGCGCGGCTTTGGTGCGGCCGCCGTGATGTTATGGCAGGCCATTATTTGTTGGCCACGCTGGCGCTTAGCTATTCCATTGCTGATCAAGCAAATTTTTTCAGTGGGTGTGTTGTCACTCATCATTATTGTGGTGTCTGGTTTATTCATCGGCATGGTGCTGGGGTTACAGGGCTACAATATTTTAATTACCTATGGCAGTGAGCAGGCGCTAGGTACCTTAGTGGCACTGACGTTGACTCGTGAGTTGGGCCCGGTAGTGACTGCCTTATTGTTTGCTGGTCGCGCCGGCTCTGCATTAACCGCTGAAATTGGCTTGATGAAGGCGACTGAACAGCTAGCCAGCATGGAAATGATTGGCGTTGACCCTTTGCGTCGCGTGGTCGCGCCGCGCTTTTGGGCCGGCGTCATCAGTCTTCCTTTATTGGCGATTATTTTTACCGCTGTAGGTATTTTGGGTGCGCGTTTGGTCGGTGTGGACTGGCTGGGTATTTTCGAAGGTTCGTATTGGGCCAATATGCAGCAGGCCGTTAGCTTTTATGATGACGTGCTAAATGGCCTGATTAAGGCGTTTGCATTTGGTATTGCCGTAACTTGGATTGCGGTATTTCAGGGCTATGATTGCGTGCCTACCAGTGAAGGTATTTCACGGGCGACTACGCGTACTGTGGTGTATGGATCGTTAGCAGTTTTAGCGCTTGATTTTGTGCTGACTGCTGTCATGTTTGGAGGCGTGTAATGCGTATGAAGTCTGTGGAATTAGTCGTTGGTTCTTTTTTGCTGGTGGCGTTTGCTGCGTTAGCATTTTTAGCCTTCCAAGTCAGTGGCCTAACCTCAGAAATGAGTAAGCCTAGCTATCGTGTGCATGCCATGTTTCAAAATATTGGTGGTTTAACAGTGCGCGCTAAAGTGACTATGGCAGGTGTTGCGATTGGTCGCGTGGAGTCGATTGAGTTAGATAAGCAAACCCAGTTGGCGCGAGTTGAAATGTCCGTTGATCGTCGCTTTGATGACATTAGCACTGATACTGTTGCTGCGATTCTCACCTCAGGTTTATTGGGCGAAAAATACATTGGTCTGACGCCCGGTGCTGATGAAGAGTACTTAAAAGAAGGGAGTCGTATTGAGCAAACCCAATCTTCAATTGTATTGGAAGAGTTAATAGGTCAGTTTTTGTTTAGTAAGGCTACCGAGGCGCCGACTGGTTCTGCACCTGCTGCGTCAGCCGAAATGGATGACTTTGCGTTTTAAGTGAGACTATTTAGGTTTTTTGGAGTTTTTATGAATCGTTTTATAGCTAGTGTGTTTGGCTTATTTATGTTGCTAGCCACACCATTGACTGCATTTGCAGATGCCTCAAATCCGCGTGATGTAGTGCAAACGGCAGTGGCATCTATTACTGAACGTCTGAAAAAAGATCAGCAAGCGCTGAAGAAAGACCCTGCGGCGTTAGAAAAGCTAATTGAAGAAGGTATTGAGCCTTTTGTTGATGTGCCGGGCATTGCTCGTGGTGTTATGGGGCAGTTTTTTCGTCAAGCCACGCCTGAGCAGCGTGATCGTTTTGTGCAAGTGTTCCGCAATAGCATGATTCGTACCTACGCAAATGGTTTGGGCGCGTATGACAATCAGAAAATTGTTGTGAAGCCCTATCGTCCTGGTGATGACCCTAATCGAGCCCAAGTGGATGTTGACGTCACTTTGGACAATGGTCAGGTAGTGCCGGTTGTTTTTCAGATGGTGAAAAACCCACAGGGTGAGTGGAAGGCACGCAATATTTTGGTTAATGGCTTAAACCTTGGTTTGGCTTTCCGTCAGCGTTTTGCACAAACGGTTGAGCAAAATCGCGGCAGTATTGAACGTGCCATTAATGCCTGGTCGCCAGAAGGCATTGATCCAGTCGGCTCAGCAGCTAAATAATGTTCAGTCTGTCATTATTATCTAATTCGCAAGGTATTAGCCTACAAGGGGTGGTATCGGTTGCTGAGGCTGAGAGGTGTGCTGCAGAGGGCGCAAAGCTGTTGGCACAGATTTCTCCGCAGCAGCCTTGGATTTGCGATTTAACCGAGCTTGCCGAGGCTAGCAGTGTTGTGGTGGCGGTGCTGATGTCATGGCAGCGAGCAGCAGGTGCTAAAGCCACACAGTTGCGCTTGATCTCACCACCACCGCGGCTACACTCTATTTTAGAGGCCAGTAATTTATTGTCAGTTTTTGCACTTGAATCAAAGGAAACAACATGAATGCATCTGAAATCCAAGTCCTGTTAACACAGGCTTTGCCTGATGCGGTTCATGTGGCAGTAGAAGGTGAGGGTGGTAAGTTTACCGTTACCGTTGTTCATCCTGATTTTGCCGAATTGCGCCCTGTCGCCCGACAACAGCGTATTTATGCTCCATTACAGCCTCATATTAGCTCCGGTGTGATTCATGCCGTCAGCATGCGTACCCATACCCCCGAAGAGTGGCGTAGAATTAGCCTCTTTAATTAACTCGCGCGCTTCAATTAATAGCGCGGCAGCGATAAGGCGGGTGGGTCATGGATAAATTATTAATTACTGGCGGCCGAGTGTTGTCAGGTGACGTACGCATTTCTGGTGCAAAAAATGCGGCACTACCTTTGTTGGTTGCTCCGTTGCTAGTGGATGCCGAAGTGATCATTGGCAATGTGCCGCGCTTGCAAGATGTCAGTACCATTCTGAAAGTGTTAGGTCATATGGGGGTGTCGGTAACTCTGCGCGATAATGGACTGTTGTCTATTGATGCCAGCACCATGACTAATGCCGAAGCGCCATATGAGTTGGTGCTTACCATGCGAGCATCGATTTTAGTGTTAGGGCCTTTGTTGGCGCGCCATGGCGAAGCCGTGGTGTCTCTGCCCGGTGGCTGTGCAATCGGCTCGCGTCCTGTTGATCAGCACCTGAAAGGGCTTGAGGCCATGGGTGCCGAAATCCACGTAGAAAACGGTTATGTTCATGCCAAGGTTAATGGTCGCCTGAAAGGTGCGCGTCTAGTGTTTGATATGGTCACTGTCGGTGGCACTGAAAACATTTTAATGGCGGCCACGCTGGCTGAAGGCACCACGATTATTGAGAACGCCGCGCGCGAACCAGAAATTATTAATTTGGCAGAAATGCTGCAAGCGATGGGTGCACAAATTGAGGGTGCAGGCACTGACACGATTGTGGTGCATGGCGTTCAGGCACTGCATGGCTGTCAGCATGATGTTATTCCCGATCGCATTGAGACCGGCTCCTATTTGTGTGCTGGTGCCGTTACT
>CAMTYC010000061.1:0-23811 GCA_947085865.1 uncultured Moraxellaceae bacterium | reverse complement strand
TTTATCCTTTTTTATTGTAATGAGTGGCGAGGGCCGCCATGCCTGTGCTTAAGTCAATTTTGGGCTGATAACCCAGTAGTTTTTGTGCTTTCGTAATGCTGTAGCGGTGTTTGCGCTGCAGAAATCGTATTCCGGCTGGACTGGCAGGTGCGGGTTTTCCGATCAGACTGGCGCCAAGCTGGCCGGCCTTAACCATACCCATTAACAAAGCTGCTGGCAGCTTGAGTAATCGACGATTAGCCCACTGTGCATGGTAGCCAAAGAATTGATGGCAGGGGGTGGCAACCCCATCAGTCACATTAAAAGCGTGACCTGCCACGGGTTTTTCAAAGGCTAAAAACACTGCATCAATTAAGTTATCAACATGGACATGATTGATCACACCGCGTCCGCCATCGGGCAGTGCGAACTGATGTGCTTTTAACAACGCCAATGGACGCTCTACCCAGGGTTGGCTACCAATGCCGTAAACATCCCCGGGCCGAATAACAACTACCTCAAATACAGCCGCGCTATTAAACGACAAAGCCACTTTTTCACTATCAAGTTTAGTGTCGTTGTAGACATTGCCTTGGCCGTTGACCGGCCCGTCTTCGTCTACCTCTGGCGGAAAGTCAAAGCCATACACCATCACCGATGATAGGTGCACGAGTCGCTTAACTCCGGCTTGTTGTGCCGCATGACAGACGGTGCGAGTGCCTTCAATATTGACGCGTTCGTAGTCGGCTCGTAGTCCATCTTCAGCGACGATTGCTGCAGTATGAAAAACAGCGTCAGCCCCTTGGCATAGGGCCTTAATCGCCACAGCATCATTGATATCGGCCACAATAACCTGGGCACCAATTACTTGAGCGCGCTGTGCCGCCGCTTCACTAATATCAATGCCTCGCACCTGCCAACCGGCGGCTAAAGCCCGTTCAGCCATTCGTAAACCAATAAAACCGCCAATGCCGGTGATGACGAGTGTTCTCATGCTGTTTTCCTTAATGTGTACTTGGCTTTAATGGATGCTGGGCGCCACGGACCATGGCCAACACAAGGTAGGTAATTTCATCACTTAGCTTATTTAGGCTGCAGGGGTTTTCACGGGTGAGCCAGTCGGCCATTAATTCATTAATGCCGCCCACTAATGCGATTGAAGCTAGCTCGTAGTTACGTGCTGGCAGGGCTGCCTGCTGGCACAGCGCATTTAAATAACTCTCAATGACGCGTGCAATGCCATGGATGGCGGCACGACGAACTAACTCCATGCGTTCACTAACACCAACCACTTCTAAGACACCGATACGTGCCAGGCGTTGGTCTTGCAGATAGTGCGTTACTAGTGCTTGTACGGCGCTAACTACTTGCTCTTCAATACACTGATCTGTTGCGCTGACAGCATCACTGACGGCATGACTAAGCTGAGCAATGATGTTTTGGTATAAGGCCAGCAACAGGTCTTCTTTGCTGCTAAAGAGCTCGTAAAAATGCCTGGCGGTGACTTTGGAATGATTACACAGCTGCTCAATATTGGTTTTGGCATAACCCTGTTCGCTAAATAACACCAAAGCGGAATACATTAGGCGCTCTCGGCGCTGGGCAATGCGTTCTTCTTTACCCAGACCGGCGTATGAACGTGCAGTCATTATTAGCCTCATTAAACTTTTGACAAGAAGTCTTGTCGAAATTATAGTGACCATCTAGTCAAAAAAGCAAACCGCTTTTTAATGCCTGTGGAGAGCGAGCCATGTTTCAGACCATTTCACATTTTGACGGTACACGTGACGCCTTGCGGCCAATGGATCGTGTCGACAATGTGCGCCAGGCCGGTGTGGCCTTTCGGCGTGAAATGTTGGCCAAACCACAGGTGGTTTATTACCAATCATTTGAATTGGTGCGTGTGCCGTATCCCAGTAAGTACGCCTACCTAAACGCATTTACTGCACCAACACCGTTTGTGCATTTAACCAACCGTTTATTTGTCATTCAGTTTCAGTCTGAGCAAGGCATTAAAACCTTGTTGGCAGGGCCGTCGGATTGGGAGCATCAGCGCGAAACCCCATTTTTTGCTGCGTTAGACGCCAAAGCTGGCCCGTTAGCCGGCACTATGGAGCGTGCCTTGTTCCGTAAAACGGCTACGGTGCCGGAGATTTTGGCGCGTATTGGTTTAAGACCTGAGCAAATTGACTACATTACCTACGACCACTTACATACTCAGAATGTGAATCGTTGGTTGGGTGGTCAGGGCCATGCGGCAGTATTTCCAAATGCCAAACTGCTGGTGATGCGAGAGGAATGGGAAAGTGCTAAGGGTTTAATTCCTTGGCAGAACCAATGGTACTGTCCACACGGTACCGAAGTGCCGGAAGAGCGATTACATTTGCTGGATGACAGCGTTTGGTTGGGCGACGGCTCAGTGGCTTTAGTACGCACCAAAGGCCATACCGAAGGCAATCATTCGATTGTGGCGCACACACCAGAAGGTCTGAAAGTGACCAGTGAAAATGGCGTTTGTTTAGATGCCTATGAACCTAAGTTTTCGAAAATTCCGGGCCTGGCCGAATACGCCAAACAAACCGGCGCTGAAATCATCATCAACGGCAACACCCAGGAATATGTCGTGGATCAATACATTTCCATGGTGCAAGAAAAGTCGATTGCTGGTCCGAATCCGCATGATGAGCGTTTTGCCAATATGGCTCCATCATCAGAAGCCACGGCATTTTGGTTATTCCCGAAAACAGCACCGACAATGAGTGTGGGTGAATTACGGTTTGGTCAGATACACACAGGAGTTTAAGGCCATGAGCCAAATCGCGATTGTTACCGGTGCTGCCTCTGGCATTGGGGCTTGTTTGGTACAGCGCTTGTTGGCGCGTGGATATAAGGTTTGTGCCTGCGACATTAATGAAGTGAGCTTGCAGCGCTTAAATGTACCAACACATCAGCAACAAGCCTTTATGAGCATGACTCTGGATGTGCGTGATGCTAGTGCTTGGCAGCAATTGGTGGATGCGGTGATGGCTCGTTGGCAGCGTATTGATGTGCTGGCCAATGTCGCAGGTGTATTAAGAGAAGGCTGGGTTATCAATTCGACCGAAGCGGATATCGACTTCCATTTTGATATCAATGTGAAGGGCGTTATTTTAGGTATGCAGGCGGTGCTGCCTAATATGCAAGCGGCTGGTCATGGCCATATTGTGAATATTGCCTCACTGGCGTCACTGTCACCGGTGCCCGGCATTGCGCTTTACAGTGCCAGTAAGTTTGCTGTGCGCGGTTATTCCTTGGCTGCCGGCATGGAGTTGGCAGAAAAGGGCATTGCCGTTACCACAATATGCCCGGATGCCGTGCAGACACCGATGTTAGATATTCAAAAAGGCAAGGCCGAGACAGCGTTAACGTTCTCTGGTCCGCGCGCACTAACAGCGGATGAGGTGGTCGATGCCATTGTTGATGATGCCTTAGTGAATAAACCCTTGGAAATCATGCTGCCAACGTGGCGTGGGGCGACCGCAAAAGCGGCTAATTTGGTGCCTAACTTAAGTGCTCGCGCCATGTCTTTTTTTCGTAAAGCAGGCCTGAAACGGCAGGCTGCTTTGTCTGCTGGTAAAGATTCTACTCAACGTTAAATCGTGGGCATAAAAAAACCGGCTTAATTCGCCGGTTTTTTTATGCAAGCTGGTTTAGCCTTCAATCGCTTTTTTGATACGACCAAGGGCATCTTCCAACACACTCGGTGCCGTCGCATAAGAAATGCGCATATGACCGTCTAGGCCAAACGCCGAGCCCGGCACTACGGCAACACCAACGGTGTTTAGCAGGTGCTCGGAAAATTCGAGGTCGTTTTTCAGGCCCAATTTAGCAATGGCACCTTCAACATTAGCAAAGGCATAAAACGCACCATCAGCTGGTGAGCAAGAAATGCCTTCAATGCTATTGAGTGTGCTCACCACATAGTCATGACGCTCTTTAAACGCTTTCACCATGGGTACCAATACATCTTGTGGACCATTCAGTGCTGCTTCAGCTGCAACCTGAGAGATCGAGGCAGGGTTGGATGTCGACTGGCTTTGCACATTCTTCATGGCATTGATCAGTTTGACTGGGCCTGCGGCATAACCAATACGCCAGCCGGTCATGGCATAGGCTTTCGACACACCATTTAAAACGATGGTGCGGTCGTAAAGATCAGGTGCCACAGAAACAATATTTTCGTACTTTTCAGCAGTCCAGATGATGTGTTCGTACATATCATCGGTGGCTACTAACACCTGTGGGTGTTTACGCAGTACATCAGCAATCGCTAACAATTCCGCTTTGCTATACACCATGCCAGTTGGGTTTGATGGTGAGTTCAACACCAACATACGTGTTTTTGGCGTGATAGCTGCTTCAATTTGCGCCGGGGTAATTTTGTAGCCTTGTGACTGAGGGCATTCAACAATGACCGGTTTACCATCGGCAATTAACACCATGTCTGGGTATGACACCCAGAACGGTGCAGGAATAATGACTTCATCACCGGCATTAAGCAGTGCCAAGGCCATATTGAAGAAACTTTGCTTGCCACCGCTGGACACCAAAATTTGATTGGCGGCGTAATCAAGGCCTTGGTCACGCTTAAATTTGGCAATGATGGCTTTTTTCAGGCCAGGAGTGCCGTCAACGGCGGTGTACTTGGTGAAGCCTTTGTTGATGGCGTTAATGGCGGCCTGTTTAATGTGCTCCGGCGTATCAAAATCTGGCTCACCAGCGCCTAGGCCAATAATGTCACGGCCAGCGGCTTTGAGTTCGGCGGCTTTGTTGGTGACGGCCAATGTGGGCGATGGTTTGATGCTGAGTACGCGTTCGGAAAGCTGTATATCCACGGATCACTCCTAGGCCTTGTGGGCGCTATTAAAGTCAGGTCGACAAAGGTCAAAACCCGCGAATGATACCGGATCAGCTCGGCTTCGTGAACCGCTGCCAGCCCAAAATTGGTGTTAATAGAGTCTCCACACCCTCGTCTTCGATCTCTTTTATGAAGCCCAGAAGATCCACGCCGGGCAGCAAATCGGGTGGTGCATCAATTGGGGTGATCATGGTGTCCCAGTGGCAAGGTATTACCCAGCGTGGCTTTAGTAAGCGAATCGCATCTTTGACATAGTCTGGCCTAGCTTGGCGGCCAATCGCGCATAAACACAGGACATCACAGTGTTGTCCTGCAAGCTCTTGGTTGATGAAATCGGCCGAATCAATGTGCATGACTTTTAGCTTGCCGGTATCGACTAACCAGTTCAGTACCAGACCATGTTTAAGGTCTGACATGCGTGGTGGCCACGGTGGCGGTTCGGTTAAATCACCAGGAAAAGGAATGCGGCCAAAAATTTTGCCATGGCGAGAGGGAAAACCGCGAACAGTCCAATGGCCGGAAGCTATATCTTCGTGGCCTTCGGTAGCAACTAGCTGTGTTGCCGGCAAACCAGCGGCTAGCCCCACTTGATATGTACTACTAGAGCCAATGAGGCGTGCGCCGGTTTGTTTACATAAATCAGGGCCATCTAAAATATGGTCATGGTGAGCGTGACCAATCAGCACATCGTTGGCCTGCGGAATATGCTGTTTGATCAGTGCGGTATCGGGCGCTAGCGGTTTGGTGAGTGACGTAAACAAACCGGGACGTGTTAAGTAGGGATCAAGCACTACGGTGTGTTCACCGTCACTAAGTACAAAACCAGCGGTGCCAAGATATTGCACACTGAGTGTAGGAGAGTCGGCAGTGAGTAGACGATAAGGCAGCGCTGTTTTAGGTGCTAAGCCAAGCACTTGCTTTAACCATGCCATTGTTGCCTCCTACAGATCATCCACGTAGTGCTGGTAATTCATCACCTTGTGGCACAAATGATAATGCCAAACCATTATTACAATAGCGTTTACGCGTAGGGGCTGGGCCATCATCAAACACATGCCCTTGGTGACCACCACAACGCCGACAGTGATACTCGGTACGTATCATTAGGTATTTACGATCTTCACGAAAGTTTAAGGCATCGGGCAGCGCATCATAAAAACTAGGCCAGCCAGTACCACTTTCATATTTGTGGGCGCTGCTAAATAACGGCAAATGACAGGCAGCACAAATATAAGTCCCTTCGCGGGTTTCTTCATTGAGTGGGCTGCTATAGGGCCGTTCGGTGTTTTCCAGAAATAAAACGCCCCACGCCTCATCGGACACTAAGCCACGCCATTGTTCTGCAGCTGCTTTACCGGAGCGACTAGTTTCAGAGCGACTGCATGCAGGCAATAGGCTACTAAAAATGCCCACTGCCGGTATCAGCAAAAAGTGTCGACGTAACATGATGAACCTCATTGGATAAACTCACTTATTCATTAGACGCTGCTAAGCAATGAGTTGCTACAAGCCATTTGCAAATAATGTTGTAGTCCAGGAGGTAAACGAACAGGGTAGACTGTTGTCCGCCGATAGCGGTGTGGAGAGTAAAGGTAATGACGGCAACAGTGTTTCAGGTGGTGTCTAAGTATCAGCCTGCGGGTGATCAACCAACAGCAATTGAGGGGTTAGTACAGGGTGTTGAAGACGGCTTGAGCTACCAAACATTGCTTGGTGTGACCGGTTCAGGCAAGACCTTCACCATGGCCAATGTGATTGCTAGGTTGCAGCGACCAGCAATTATTATGGCGCCAAATAAAACCTTGGCGGCGCAGCTATATGGCGAGTTTAGGGAGTTTTTCCCAAACAATGCGGTTGAGTATTTTGTGAGTTATTACGACTACTACCAGCCCGAAGCCTATGTGCCTTCCTCAGACACCTTTATCGAAAAAGATGCCGCTATTAACGAGCATATTGAGCAAATGCGTTTGTCGGCTACGCGTGCTTTATTAGAGCGCCGTGACGCCATTATTGTCGCCACGGTGTCAGCTATCTATGGTTTGGGTGACCCTGAAGCCTATATGAAGATGTTGCTGCATATTGCTCGTGGTGATCGCATCGATCAGCGTGGTTTGTTGCGCCGTTTGGCCGAACTACAGTACACCCGCAATGATATTGAGTTTTTCCGTGGCACCTATCGTGTGCGTGGTGATGTGATTGATATTTTCCCCGCCGAATCGGAAATGGATGCCGTGCGGGTTGAGTTATTTGATGATGAAGTTGAATCGTTGTATTGGTTTGACCCCTTAACTGGCGAAATACGTAAACGAGTGGCGCGTGTCACGGTCTACCCTAAAACTCACTACGTCACGCCACAGGATCGTATCCATGGTGCCATTTCGCAAATTCAAGAAGACTTACGTGAGCGTTTAGAGTGGTTTCGTGGCAACGACAAATTAGTCGAGGCGCAACGGTTAGATCAACGCACCAAGTACGATTTGGAAATGTTGCAGCAATTAGGCTATTGCCAAGGGATTGAAAACTATTCGCGCTATTTGTCTGGTCGGGCACCTGGCTCGGCGCCACCCACCTTGTTTGATTATGTGCCAGCCGATGCGATCTTATTGGTGGATGAATCGCACGTAACGATTCCGCAAATTGGTGGCATGTATAACGGTGATCGTTCGCGTAAAGAGAACTTGGTGAATTACGGATTTCGTTTGCCGTCGGCCATGGATAACCGACCGATGAAGTTCGAAGAGTTTGAACGCATTTCACCTCAAACCATTTTTGTCTCAGCCACACCTGGCCCGTATGAAGCTGACAAAGCCGATAACGTGGTGGAGCAGTTAGTACGTCCGACTGGCTTGGTTGATCCAGAGGTTGAAGTGCGACCGGCTAGCACACAAGTTGATGACTTGATGTCACAGATTGCCGAGCGGGTAGCGGTTAATGAGCGTGTGTTGGTGACCGTATTAACCAAACGCATGGCGGAAGACTTAAGCAGCTTTTTAGCTGAACACGGTATTAAAGTGCGTTATTTGCATTCTGATATTGACACCGTAGAACGTGTAGAAATTATTCGTGACCTACGCTTGGGTAAGTTTGATGTCTTGATTGGCATTAACTTGCTACGTGAAGGTTTGGACATGCCCGAGGTGTCTTTAGTAGCCATTCTGGATGCCGATAAAGAAGGCTTTTTGCGCTCTGAGCGTTCATTGATTCAGACCATTGGCCGCGCCGCACGCCACTTAAATGGCAAAGCCATTTTGTATGCCGACCGCATGACAAATTCCATGCAGCGTGCGATTGGCGAGACAGAGCGCCGGCGCGAAAAACAAGTAGCCTTTAACTTGGCCAATGGCATTACCCCAAAAGGAGTGGTGCGATCGGTCAGCGACATTCTAGAGACCTATGCCGGAGCAGCTGCAGCGAATGGCGGCGGCGGTATTCCCGGTAGTCGTCGCAGCAATCGCCCTGGCAGTAAACCAGAGCCGATTGATCCCAAAGCATTGGCGCAACAAATTCAAACATTAGAGAAGTTGATGTTGGAAAAAGCACGTAACTTGGAGTTTGAAGAAGCGGCTAGGTTGCGGGATGAAGTGCATAAGTTGCGCGAGGTGATGCTGCTAAGCGGTTGATTTTTGATTGCGCTGTCGAAAGTGTGCACAACTAGGGCATAACCATGATCAAATCTGACGCAAGTTTGATCTGTTTCGCACAAAAACTGCGCAACATATATAAACTAATGATTTAATTGATTTTTTCTTTTTGGCTGAAAAAGCAACAAACGATCGGAAGCCGCTTGTTTTGCGGCTTTAGCAGGCTATCCACGGTTTTATAGACGGAGTTATCCACAGGGTCTGGGGATAACTATTTCGCCTAATCCATTGACTTCAGCAGAACCCACTAAAGCCTATGGTTGCTCTATTCTGGCCATGCCATTTTGGGTTAAAGAACCAAAATACAACCAGTTATCGTGAGCTAGCACGGTCGTGATGGGGGCATAACTGCTTCGGCCCGCATGTTGTAAGTTCGCCACTACTTCCCCTTTTGTATTGAGCGCAACAGCAAAGCTACGTTTTTCAATCGGTTTAGGTAGCACCAACATGGCGCGCACTAATACTTTTCGCCAAAACGGATAGGGTGCAAGACCATCCACTAAGACATTGCGTGGGGCATATAGCGCCAGCCAGAATCGGTCATTTCCATCAAAACGAATGTTGTCTGGAAAGCCGGGTAAGTTATTGATAAAGATGTCGTGCTGGCCGGCTTTGTCGCCATTTAACCAATAACGCGTCACACGATAAGCGCCGGTTTCATTCACTAAGACATATTCATCATTGGGGCCAAGCGCTACGCCATTCGCAAACTCTAAACCGTCTAATAAGGTCTCAAGCTGGCCATTACTAAAGTCATAACGCAATAACCGACCATCACCACCGTGCTCCATAATGGCCTCACCATCTTGGCCATAACCCCAGCGTAATGTGGCGTCACTAAAGTAGGCGTAACGGCCATCGCTGCTAATGTCTAGGTCATCGGTAAAGCCCAAACGGTTTTCACCGTCTGCTGCGGCTAATACCGTTAGGGTATTGTTGCTTAAATCTAGCGCTAACAAGCCACGGATTGCGTCAGCAATAATCAATCGGCCATCTGGATGCCAAGCCAAACCCAGTGGGCGGCCTTGGGTATTAACCAGCTCTTTCACGGCATAACCATCAATACTGGTGCGCACAATGCGACCACCATGAAGTCCAGTAATCAAGAAACCATCGTCATCAATCACCAGTGCTTCTGGCCCATGTAGGTTTTGACTGCCTACCGGTTTGATGTCCGCTAACAGACTGTTTTCCGCATAAACGCCTGCTTTAAGGCTGGGGGCTTTGGCTGGCTGCCAAGCCACCGGCTCGACATCCGTTGGCCAAAAAAACAAAAAGCCAAGTAAGGCAGTGATGCTGATGAGTGCGATGATTTTTTTCATGGATAAATGCCTGCTATTTAGCTCAAACGTTTCACTAGCGATAACGGTAGGTTGCGCATAAGTATGCCAATAGCAGTCCATGGCCATGCGGGTACGCAGGCGGTGTCAGGTTCACGATCGATAGCGTTCACTAATGCTTTACTGCCCACTTCGGCAGAAACGGCAAAAGGCATGTTTTTATTGCCTTCATTAAGCTCGGTACGGATATAGCCGGGAAACAAGGTGGTGACTTTAATCGGCGTGCCCATGACATCCATACGTATGCCTTCTGTTAGCGCGGCTAAAGCAGTTTTGGTGGCAGCATAGGTGGTTAAATTTTTGCCTAAACCACGCATGGCACTCATAGAAGAGACGGTTACTAAGTGCCCAGAGTTTTGGCGGCGGAAAATAACTAACGCTGCTTCACATTGGGCTAGTGCCGCCACAAAGTTGGTCATGATCGTGCGTCGGTTTTCGTCAAAATGGCCGGTGCCTAAGCGGCGTCCTGCACCAATGCCAGCGTTGACGATGACACGATCGATACGCCCAAAACGTTGGGCAAAATCTTCAAAGACAGTAAATACTGACTCGTTGTCATCAACATCTAAAGCGGCGATTTCAACACGCACGCCATAGGTTTGGCTTAGTTCGTTTTGCAGCGTGATGAGTCGTTCTGTGCGGCGTGCACAGAGCGCAAGGTCATGGCCTTTTGCCGCGAACTCACGCGCCATGCCCGCGCCCAAACCACTGCTAGCGCCGGTAATTAGAATTGTTTTGCGCATGGAGGTCTCTCTTATCGATAGGTTAGTAGTTGGCGGTAACGACCACTAAAGTGGTTGTGCTCATTGAGGCTGACTAGGTTGCGATGACGCTTACCTTGCAAAATACGAGTTAAACCACCGTTGGCAAGTGTCCAGTTCACCTGAAAAGTAGCGACATCATTAAGCTGGAGCAGCTCTTGGGCAATGACCGAAATGCTGCCGCCAGAGGTAAATACTAAGGCCTGTTGTTTGCCCGAAAGCTTTGTCATGACATCGCTCAGCGACTGTCGGCAGCGTTGTTGAAACGCAGTCCAAGTCTCGTCGTATTCGTCGTCATGCTGCCCGCTTACCCAGCGCGTTATGGCGGTGCGAAACATGTCGGCAAAAGCATCACTGGGGTTTTCATGGCGCGCCATTTCACTAGCCAACCAGTCTTTATCCAAATAACGAGGTTCAAAACGCTCTAATACTTGCTCGTGATTAAACTCATTAAAGCCGGGCAGGGTTTGTAGTGGCAACTTCAGTTCAGCGGCGGCAAGGCAGGTTTCAGCTGTTTGCAAATGTCGCTGCATAGCACCGACATAAACCACATCAACAGGTTCATCACGCTCTTTTAACGAGATCCCTAAGCGATGTGCTTGTAAGTAACCCAGTTCAGAAAGTTGATCATAGTTGGCCTTGCCAAACGAGGCCTGACCATGGCGAATTAAGGTAACAGCGGGCATATCAAAATTTATCCTGTTGAATGATTTGGCGGCAACGTCGCCAAATGGCCCAGTTCAATAACCAAAAAGATTTGAACGCAGGGTTGTCAGTTTGTTTGTGGTAATAACGGTAATAGATTTGCTGCAAAATGGCTGCGACGCGAAATAAACCAAACACTTCGTAAAACGCCCAATGCTTAATTTCAACACCAGTTTTGGCTTGGTAATACTCAACCACTTGTTGTCGTGTCAGCATGCCGGGCAAGTGCGTAGGTTGGCGGCGAGTTTTTTTCAAAATGCCTTTATCGTCAGCCTGAATCCAGTAGGCCAAGACGTTGCCAAGCTCCATTAAAGGGTCACCTAAGGTAGCCATTTCCCAGTCCAACACACCGATGACCTGGGTAGGGTCGTCAGCACTTAACACCACATTGTCGAAGCGCCAATCGTTGTGAACAATGCAGGTGCTGGAGTCTTCCGGGGTGTGCTTTTTTAGCCAGTCACGAACACCTTGGTAACTGGGTACATTCCAGGTTTTGGCTTTGACATAACGATCACACCAGCCATCCACTTGGCGTTTGCAATAACCTTGGCCTTTGCCCAATGAGGTAAGGCCTGCAGCTTCATAATCCACCTGGTGCAGCGCAATGAGTTGATCGAGTGTGTTGGTGCAGAGTTGTCGAACTTGCGCCTCAGTCAGTACCAGTTCTCGTGGCAAGTTGGCGCGAGGAATAATGCCTTCAATGCGCTTCATGACATAAAAGTCACAACCGATAATGGCAGGATCGGTGCATAGACCAATCATCTCTGCCACGACGGCATAATGCCCCCAAAGTTTATTCTGTACGGTGTATTCGCGCACCATGTCATGTGCTGATTTGGCCTTGGTGCCGGAGGGCGGGCGACGCAAAATCAGGTCGTGACTGGCGTACTTAAGACGATAGGTCCAGTTTGATGCACCACCGCTGTATTGTGTGACTTCTGGCAGCCCTTCAGATAAGTCACTTATTTGTTGACGTAGCCATTGGTCTACCGCGCCTACGTCAAGTTCTTCGCCATGACGAATTTCGCCACCCTGATCTATTAACGTCATTTTCTTATTCTCATTATCGCGCAGAGCGTGGTTTCATCCGCTGCATGCTTTTTTGAAACATAGCGCTGTATAACGCATGGGGTAAATAGCGTTTAGCTCGCCATAGTTTGGCACCAGAAGCATGCGGTAAAATATGTACTTTGCCACTACGCACACCATCGACAATAATTTGCGCCACTTGTTCTGCCGATAATTTTCCGCTGGCCAATAGCTTGTTCATCATTTTTTTCAAGCCAGGATCGTTGCTACGCATAGTCTCTTCTAAATTAGTTTGGAAGAATGACGGACACACCACACTGACCTTAATGCCATGCTCCATCAGCTCTTGCTCTAGTGTGGTCGATAGCGCAACAACTGCTGCTTTGGTCACGTTGTATGACGCCATACGTGGCACGTCCAATAAGCCCGCCATTGATGCAATATTGACGATGTGACCGTTGCCTTGTCGTTTGAAGATAGGCGTAAACACCTTGCAACCGCGCACCACACCTAACAAATTAATATCAATGATCCAGTTCCAGTCACTAATTGCGACGTCTTCGATAGCACCCGCGCCAGCGACACCGGCGTTATTAATTAGCACATCAAGGCCACCCCAGTCGTCACTTAAGCTCTCGGCCACTTGCTGTAAATCTTCTTCGCGGGTGACATTGCAGGGCATAAAACGAGCATCGCTGGCGCCTGCGGCAATAAGAGCTCGTTGTGTTTCTTCGCCACGCGCTTCATGCACGTCACCGATACAAATACGGGCTCCTGCACGGGCATAAATCATTGCCAACTCACGCCCTAGGCCACTGGCTCCGCCGGTAATAAAAACACGCTGACTCATAGTTTGAATCCTTGTTTGGCTAACTCGATTTTGGCAATAACCCCTTTATGCACTTCATCGGGGCCATCTGCCAAGCGCAGGCTGCGAGCTTGTGCAAAAAATCCGGTTAATGGTGTATCGCGTGACATGCCCGCGCCGCCATAAATTTGAATGGCCATATCAACCACTTGTTGCAGTACGTTGGGCGCCACCACTTTAATTGCAGAGATTTCTGTCATGGCGGCAAAAGTGCCAACGGCATCCATTTTCCAAGCCGCATAAAGCGTTAATAAACGTGCTTGATCGATGGCAATACGTGCTTCTGCCACACGTTCGCGGTTGCCGCCTAAATTGATAATGGGTTTGCCAAAAGCGGTGCGTTCGCTGCCGCGTTTAATCATTAACTCTAGGGCTTTTTCAGCAGCGCCAATACAGCGCATGCAATGATGGATACGCCCTGGGCCTAATCGTCCTTGGGCAATAGAGAAACCTTGGCCTGGACCACCAATAAAGTTAGCCACCGGAACACGCACATTAGTGAAAGTCACTTCGCCATGCCCGTGTGGGGCATCGTAGTCGCCGAATACCGGCAACATACGCTCAATCTCAACTCCGGGTGTGTCTAGTGGCACTAACACCATGGAGTGTTGGCTGTGTCTGCCGGCTTCGGCATTGGGCGTGTGTGCCATAAAAATGGCAATTTTGCAGTGTGGATCACCAATGCCACTGGACCACCATTTGCGGCCATTGAGCACAATGTCATCACCTTCAACGATAGCAGTGGCCTGCATATTGGTGGCGTCAGATGAGGCGACTTCTGGCTCGGTCATACAAAACACCGAACGAATTTCACCTGCTAATAAAGGTTTTAACCACTGTTGTTTTTGAGCTTCTGTGCCATAACGCCACAGTACTTCCATATTGCCGGTGTCGGGCGCGTTGCAGTTAAAAACGGTTGGTGCGAGTAGGCTGCGACCCGTTTGTTCGGCAATATGGGCATATTCAGCAATGGTTAATCCTGCACCTAATACCTCGTCTGGCATCCATAGGTTCCATAACCCTTGTGCTTTTGCTTTGTTCTTAAGCTCTTCCAAAACCGTTGGGATGGTCCAGTTGCGCCAGTTACCATCGGGGTTTTTGGTATGTACTTCGGCCCAAAATTCGGCTTCGACCGGTTCGATATGTTCGCTAATAAACGTTTTAACCCGTGCTAAAAAATTTTGCCCACGTTCGCTTAATTCAAAGTGCATATCCGGTCTCTTGTTTTTCTAAGGTGACCAAATACTAGAGTATCTTGTATGATGAATGTAATGATTATTTGTCATGGTTGGTTATGAATAATATGCATATTGATTTGAACTTATTTCGTGTCTTTGATGCCATTTATCGTGAGCGGAATCTGACACGAGCAGCGCAAATCTTATGCTTGAGCCAGTCGGCAGTTAGTCACGCGCTTGGTCGATTGCGTACTCAATTAGATGACCCATTATTTATTCGGGAAGCTCAGGGCGTTTCACCAACTCCTTTAGCCGATCGTTTATGGCCAGACATTCAACAGGCCTTGGTGTTGTTACGTCAGTCTGTGCATCGCAGTCAGGATTTTGATGCCTTGCGTGATGTTAGCCAAATAACCCTTGCTATGAATGACGAGCTTGAACCCACTATTTTGCCTATGCTAGTTCAGGCTCTGCGTGCACATGTGCCCGATATACAAGTAGTTAGTGTGCGTTTAGACCGAGCCAATTTACGTGCGGATTTGGCTGCTGGGCGATTAGATTGTGCGATTGATATTGCGCAACCGGTGTCAGCCGATTTGGCGCATTGTTTATTACTGCAAGATGATTTTGTGGTTGTTAGTCGGCAGCCGCGAATGTTAGATCTCGCGACATATATGGCGGCAGATCACATTACGGTGTCTTCACGTCGCACTGGGCGAGCGATTGAAGACATCGGCTTGGCCAAGCTGGGTTTGGAGCGCAATATCGTCGTGCGTTGCCAGCACTATGAGGCAGCCTGTCGAGTGGTGGTTGATAGTGAGTTATTGTTGACTATGCCAAGACAACAGGCTGAGGCGATTAATGTGTTGTTAGGGAATACCATTTCACCATTACCAGTGAGCCTGGCGGGGATTGAGTTGCATCTGTACTGGCATCGTCAGCGTGAAGTAGACCCAGCAAATTGTTGGTTACGTGAAAAAGTGCTTGAAGTAATGGCGATAACTAAAACACCAAATACTATTTAGGGCTTGGAGTGTGCTGTGATGATACAAAACCAAGTTGAGCTATTAGAAACGCTGTTAACGGATTGGCAGGATGTATTGGGCGCAGATTATGACGCTTATCGTAATCATTGTTATCGCGTCTTGAATGTCACGCTGCAGTTAGCACCACAATCACCCGATAACTTGCAGAAAGTTGCTGTGGCTGTGGCCTTTCATGACTTAGCAATTTGGGCAAAACAGACCTTCGACTACATCGAACCATCAGCCGATATGGCTCGCTCTTGGTTGTTAGCCAATGGCCACGCAGAGTGGGTAGAAGAAGTGTTGGCCATGATTCGTTTACACCACAAAATGACGCCGTGCTCGGCGCAAAGCACTGCATTGATTGAGAGCTTTCGACAAGCTGATTGGTGTGATGTGAGTTTAGGCTTGCTGCGTTTTAAGCTTAACAAAGCGTTTCTAGTTGAGCTTAAACAACAGTTTCCCAATGCCGGCTTTCATCGGCGTTTAGTGCAGTTATCAGGGCGGCAGTTTGTGCTCCATCCATTCAATCCGTTGCCGATGATGCGTTGGTAATTATTGGTCTCGAAACTGTTTGGGTGTTTTACCGGTCCAACGCTTAAAGGCGCGCACGAAATTACTTTGATCGCTATAACCTAAGCCTTGCGCAATATTGCCAATAGCCTCGCTGCTATAACGCAGTTGCTCAATGGCTTGATTTCGTCGCAGGTTATCTATCATGGTTTTAAAATTAAGCTGATTGGATGCCAACCGCCGATGTAGGGTGCGTGGGGTCATATTCAACGCAGCAGCCACTTTTTCTTGTGCTTTGGGATCGACTAAATAGCGCTTCATCTGCTGACCCACTTTGGCTACCCAGTCCTGTTGCTGGCCAACACTTTCCAATACCTCATCACAGTGCGCGACGGCCAAGCGAACCAAGTTAGGATCAGGTCGTTGAAAACGCTTATTTAACCAAGCTGATGGAAAACAAATACGTGTTTTAGGGCAATCAAACGTCACCGTAGCACCTTGCATTTGCATAGCGATTTGAAGGTGGTCACGTATGGGGAAAGGCAGCTCTAAACGTAAATGCTGGTTATCTAAGCTACCCAATAGCTCATTACCAACCACAAAAAGACAGCCCAGCAATGCTTCAATAATCTGAGGCAGCCACTGACCTAACATGCCGTTGTCATCAATACTGATGCTGGCTTCACCCGCATCTACATCTACCTTAAAGCTCAGTAAGGCAGCTCTAATTTCGGTATAGCGTGCCGCTAGCAACAGTGCATCGCCCAAGGTTGGGCTAGCCTGTACCGCATAACCTAGAAAACCATGATGGCTGACATTTAGGCAGAGTCCAATTTCGAACGATAACGTCGGTGATGAATCTAAATTATGAATATTTTCAATGAGCTGTAGCAAGGCACGATAAGACAACAAATGATCTGGGTGTTGTTGCAGATCCTCTAGGCTGATTTGGGTGCCGGCTAGTATCTGTTCAGCTGTAAAACCACGCTGACGCATAAAGTCGCATGCAACGATGACATATTGCCCGCTTAACACACCTTCGGTGGGGGTAAATTGACCTGCCATGTTTGTCTGCTAATGACTAAAAGTTGTCTGAACATACTCTGTTGTGGGGCCGACTATCAAGTCACAGTCTTCACTGTCACATTATTCATTGCAAACAAAAGAGCGATTTATGACAAAGCGACATATCAGCAAACAATCCTCAGCTGTCATTACGGGTGCAGGCAGTGGCATTGGTCGCGCCTTCGCATTAGCGCTTGCGCATCGTGGTGGCAACGTCGTCTGTGCCGACATCAATTTAACAACAGCACAAGAAACAGTCGATTTGATAACAGCATTTGGTGGCCAAGCAGTTGCTATTCAATGTGATGTCAGTGTGCTGGCAAGTGTCGAGGCGTTGGCTGTAGACGCAGAGGCTTGGTTCGGTGGGCCAGTCGATTTAATTGTGAATAATGCCGGTGTTGGGGTTGGCGGCAAGGGGATTGGTGAGGTTTCTATAGACGACTGGTGTTGGACCTTGGGTATTAATTTATGGGGTGTGATTCATGGTTGTCATGTCTTTGCTCCCAAATTAAAAGCGCAAGGTTTTGGCGGCATTATTAATGTTTGCTCCACCGCTAGCTTTGCTGCTGCTCCCACCATGGGCCCTTATAACGTTTCAAAAGCGGCAGCCTTAACTCTTACCGAAACACTTTCTGCAGAGCTGTCTGGCAGCGGTGTATCAGTCACCGCGCTTTGCCCCACTTTTGTCAAAACCAACATTGTTCGTGACGGCCGTATTGATACTAATGCCTCACAAATGGGCGCAAAAATCATGGAGTGGATTGGCTTTACACCCGAGCGTGTGGTCGAAATGGCATTAGCAGGGCTGGATAAAAATCAGTTGTATGTCTTGCCACAAATGGATGCCCGCATGATTTGGCGCAGTAAGCGTCTAGTGCCCGCATTGTATGCCCGTGGCGCCGGTTTAATTAATCGTTTTGCTTTAAAAGCTCAGTAGGAGAAGACTCATGGCTTCAATCGATTTAGACGTAATGCTGGCAAAAATCAAAAGCAGTCAGTGGGCACTTGCTGATATTGACTGGGATGCGCCCGGCGCAGACAAAATCACGCCAGAGCAATGGCCAAAGCTAAAAGAGTTTATGGCTGATTTGATGTGGATTGAGCATGTTGGTGCACGTGGTTTTGCTGCCATGGCAAAAAAAGCACCGAACGATACTCTAAAAGAAATCTATGTTTATTTTCATGCAGAAGAGCAGCGTCATGCCAATGCGGAAATGGCCTTGATGAAGCGTTGGGGCATGTTAGAGGGTGACGAGCTACCTGAGCCAAATATCAATATTCGGTTAGTCATTGAGTGGTTAGATAAGTACGCGGATGATCAGCCCTTAGCAGCTTTGGGCTCTGTCATACCTATGTTGGAAATTGCCTTGGATGGTGCCTTGTGCAAGTTCTTACTCGACACCGTTAAAGATCCAGTTTGTCATGAAGTCTTTGCCAAAATTAATGATGATGAGTCACGTCATTTGGGCGTGGATTTTCATGTCTTGGAAATGTTAGGCCACGGCAAAGTCTCACAAATGGCCATCAAAATGGCTGGCACCTTAATGTCTCCATCGATGTTATTGGGCATGGCGGCTTACGCACCACTATTAAATCGTATGCGTGACAACATTATTGAGTTGGGGCTACCAGAAGCGCGTTTGTATGACGCTATGAATAAATACAAACGTATTGGGGCAAGAACAGAAGCAGGGCGCCGCAATCCATGGTTTCAGGTTATTAGCCGTCATGGTCAATGGGTGGTTGATCGAAGTAATCACCTCTATCACATACCCGTGGATGCATTGGTCACACTGACGGGGCGAATTCCTAAGAAGGCACTTCCTCCGGTACCCACTTGGGTGAAGGAATTGACGTGGAAGCCAGCGGCTTAATAGGTGCAGTATGAAAATACATGAAGTGTTAATTATTGGTGCGGGCTTTGGTGGTTTAGGTGTAGCGATTCGTCTGCAGCAAGCCGGTATTAATGATGTCGTAATTCTAGAGCGCGCCAACGATGTTGGTGGCACATGGCGCGATAACCAATATCCGGGTGCAGCCTGTGATATTCCGTCGAACTTATATTCTTACTCGTTTGCACAAAATCCAAACTGGTCGCGGGCCTATTCTGGCAGTGGCGAGATTCTGAGTTATGTCCAACATTTGGTGTCGGCATTTGAATTAAAGCCGCTGATTCGTTTTAAGCAAAATGTATCGTCATTGATGTTTAAGGATGAGTTCAACTATTGGGAGGTGAGCACGGATAAGGGTAAGGTTTATTGTGCACGCTCAGTGGTTCTGGCATCGGGTGGCCTGGCGAATCCGAGTTACCCAGCGATTAATGGTATCGACAGTTTTAAAGGACATACCATTCATTCGGCGCGCTGGGATCATGATTACGACTTCGCTGGCAAACGTGTAGCCGTCATTGGTAGTGGTGCCAGTGCTGTGCAGATTATTCCGGAGCTGGTGCAGCAAGCCGCCAAAGTCACGGTATTCCAACGCACGCCTGGCTGGGTGTTGCCACGTATGGATTACGCTTCACCAGAATGGAGTAAAGCGTTATTTAAGGCGGTACCGATGGCGCAAACGGTGGTTCGGCAAGCACTTTATTATGGTCATGAATCAATGGCATTTAGCTTCATCTGGAATACACCGATGACAGCACTAATGGAGCGAATAAGTCGTGCATTTTTACGTCATCAAGTTCGTGACCCTTGGTTGCGTCGACAGTTAACCCCGGATTTTCGGATTGGTTGTAAGCGCGTGCTGATGACCAGTGACTATTACCCGGCGCTGCAAAAGCCAAACTGCAAACTTATCACCTGGCCTATTGCAGCGATTTCTGAGCGGGGTATTCGAACTGCGGAAGGCATTGAGCACCAAGTTGACTGCATTGTGTTCGCTACTGGATTTCAAGTCAGTAAGTCGGGCACACCGTTTGCCATTTATGGTTTAAACGGTCGTGACTTAAATGTTGAATGGACTGGGGGCGCACAAGCTTATAAAAGCGTGAATGTCTCAGGATTTCCAAACTTGTCATTCATTCTTGGGCCGAATTCGGGGCCTGGCCACAACTCTGCATTGGTCTATATGGAGTCACAAATTGCTTATATTGTGAACCACATTAAAACCCTGCGTGAAAAAGGCTTATTGCGTTTGGATGTTAAGCCGGCAGTGCAAACACGTTATAACCAGTCAATTCAAAAACGTTTGAGTCGTACCAACTGGAATTCTGGCTGCAAAAGCTGGTACCTCACCGAGGATGGTTATAACGCCACCATGTATCCAGGGTTTGCCACACAATACGCTCGCCAGATGGGGGCATTTAAACTCGATGATTATATTGCGGCTTAGGGCTGGCCTTTAATGACAGATTTTTGGCCTTACGGAGGCTTGGTCTTAGGGCCAAGCTGACCAATACTGGGTGTCTACTCTTACGGTATAGGTCAGGCAGACATGAACTACTTTGTGACGGGTGCAACAGGCTTTATTGGCAAGTTTCTGTTGGAGCGATTGCTTGCACGGCCACAGGCAGAAGTTTATGTGTTGGTGCGCCAGGGCTCGGAATCCAAGTTCGTTAGTTTGTGTGAGCGATTTGCTGAGGCCTCCAGTCGTCTACATTTGGTGAGCGGTGATATCACTCAGCCCGGCTTAGTCTCGGCTGATGAGTTTGCTAACTTGTCCGGAAACATAGACCACGTTTTCCATTTGGCGGCGGTGTATGACATGGCCATGGATGATGCCACCGCTGATCTTGTTAATAATGAAGGCACACGTCATGTGGTTGAGTTTGCGAATGCCTTAGGCGGATCAGTGTGCTTGCATCATGTGTCTTCTATTGCTGTAGCGGGGGAAGATTTTGTTGGCACCTTTACGGAGTCAATGTTTGACGAAGGCCAGCCTATTCGTCACCCGTATTACCGCACCAAATTTGAGTCTGAAAAAATTGTTCGGGAAGAGGCGAGAGTGTCTTATCGAGTGTATCGACCAGGTGCCGTTGTGGGTGATTCTCGCACCGGTGAAATGGATAAAATTGATGGTCCATATTATTTTTTTAAGACCATTCAGAAGTTAAGTTTTACGCTGCCGAAATGGTTGCCGTTGATCGCCATTAAAGGCGGCCGTGTAACCTTGGTGCCGGTCGATTATGTCGCTGCAGCGATGGATCATATTGCGCATCAGCCAGGCTTAGATGGCAAAGCATTTTTCCTGATTCAATCACCGGCACCAACCATGGGCGAGATGCTGCAGACTTTGCTGCAGGCAGCACATGGGCCGGAGTTAGCAGCGAACTTAAATCTGCAAACACTGCATAAGCCGGTGCGACAAATAACCGGTCGGCTTAGCCAGATGGTTCCTCATTTTGATGGTTTATTTGAGCGTATTGTTGGTGCTCCACCGGCTGCGGTAACAGCGGCATTTACCCAAACACGTTATGACGATAGCCAGGCACGAGCGGCACTAGCTGGAAGTGGTATTCAATGCCCCAACTTGCGTGATTATGCCGACAAGCTTTGGCAGTACTGGTCGTTGTATTTGGATATTCACACCAAGGTCAGTAGTCGTGCCAAGCGAAACTTAAATGGAAAAGTGGTGGTGGTGACGGGTGCCTCATCAGGCATTGGGTTTCAGGTGGCCAAAAAAGTAGCCGCAGCCGGTGCGCGAGTGGTGTTAGTGGCGCGTCAGCAAGACAAGCTAGAGCAGGCACAACAAGTTATTCAGCTGATGGGGGGAGAGGCCTATGTTTACCCCTGTGATTTAAATGATATGGACGCAATTGATCAATGTGCTCAGCAAATACTGACTGATCTTGGTCATGTTGATGTGTTGGTAAATAACGCAGGGCGCTCGATTCGTCGTGCAGTAGTGGATTCATATGATCGTTTTCACGACTTTGAACGCACCATGCAGCTCAATTATTTTGGTGCAGTTCGAATGACGCTGAATTTTTTGCCGTCAATGGCGCATCAAAAATCAGGCCACATTATTAATATCAGCTCGATTGGTGTGTTAACCAATGCCGCTCGCTTTTCAGCCTATGTTGCGAGTAAAGCGGCACTCGATGCCTTTGGGCGTTGCCTCGCTGCCGAAGTGAAGCACCGACACATTGAGATTACCTCGGTGTATATGCCATTGGTTCGCACCCCCATGATTGCTCCCACCAAAGTGTATGACTATGCACCAGCTTGGAGCCCACAGCAGGCTGCTAATATGGTTATGCAGGCCATGCTGAACAAGCCTAAGTCTGCCTCCACCGGCTTTGGTCAGGCGGCGAAGTGGTCTTATGCACTGTGGCCTAAGCTAAATGACCGCATGAACAATCAAGCTTTTCGAGCATTTGCAGAGCCAAAAGCGCAAAAGCATTAAGTCATCTGCTCAGGCTTTACCCAAGCATCAAATTGCTCGGCACTGACCAAGCCAGAGGCGAGGGCGGCAGCACGCAAAGACAGTCCTTGTTGGTACGCGGCTTTGGCAATCGCTGCCGCGTTGTCATACCCAATATGTGGGTTTAGTGCTGTTACTAACATCAGCGACTGCTGTAGAAGCTGCTCAATACGCTCGCGATCTGCTGTCATGCCTTGCAGGCAATGTTGATCAAAACTGTGTATTGCATCGGTCAGTAAGCGCACACTTTGCAGCACATTGTGGATGATCATGGGTTTATAAACATTCAACTCAAAGTTGCCGGAAGCAGCACCAAAGGTGATGGCAGTGTCATTGCCCATGACTTGGCAGCAGACCATGGTCATGGCTTCGCATTGAGTGGGGTTTACCTTACCCGGCATGATGGAGCTGCCAGGCTCATTCATTGGTAGTTGTAATTCAGCTAAACCACAGCGAGGCCCGGACGCTAACCAGCGCACATCATTGGCAATTTTGAATAAGGCCACAGCCAGAGTTTTGAGTGCGCTGTGAGCCTGCAGTAAGGGCTCATGTCCTGCTAAGGCGGCAAACTTATTGTCAGCCACGGTAAAAGCAACACCACAGTCGGCGGATAACTTATTCGCTACCCGCTGGGCAAACTCAGCATGGGTATTTAGCCCCGTACCAACAGCCGTTCCGCCCACGGCAAGTGCTGACACAGAGGGCAGGCTTTGCTTGATGGCCGCTTCGGCTAAACGAAGCTGTGCCAACCAGCCTGAGATTTCCTGACCCAGTGTCAGTGGTGTCGCATCTTGTAAATGAGTGCGTCCAATTTTGACGATATCAGCGTAGGCACTTACCTGATGGGCTAGGGTTTCCGCTAATGCCTGTAGCGTGGGTAGCAATGTTTGTTGCAGTGTTAGGACGGTAGCCACATGCATCGCCGTTGGAAAAATATCATTGGAAGACTGCCCCAGATTGACCTCATCGTTGGGGTGAATTAAGCGATGGTGGCCACGTTCGCCACCCAAAAGCTCGGAGCCCCGATTGGCCAGTACTTCATTCATATTCATATTGGTTTGAGTGCCAGAGCCAGTTTGCCAAACCACTAAGGGGAAGGCGTCGTTATGTTGCCCATTAAGCACTTCATCTGCGGCTCGACAAATGGCGTCCGCTTTTTCCTGTGTTAACAGCCCTAACTCAGCATTCACTTGTGCCGCCGCACGCTTAACGCTAGCCAAGGCCATAATGAGTGGCTGCGGTAGGTGTTCTTCAGAAATTCGGAAATAGGTCAGCGAGCGTTGTGTTTGCGCGCCCCATAGTGCTTGCTCGGGGACGTCGATGGCGCCAAAGGAATCGTGTTCTTGTCGCATAATGTGTCCTCCAATCAAGCTTGAGTTTGCATGGTGGCCTAAGTCACGCTATACCATGTCATCTTTTTTAATTGCATCAGGGTGTTGCTGT
>CAMTYC010000060.1:0-11530 GCA_947085865.1 uncultured Moraxellaceae bacterium | reverse complement strand
GCTGGTAAAGAGTGCAGCTAATAAGCGCGACATCGGTGGTCCTTTTCCAAGACGAATTTGACTAAGCTAACGCTTAAGATAGTACGACGTTAGACAGCAACTAAAAAATATTTATGACAAAATTTGTCCTTGCCCGCTTGGCCATGAGTTTGGCGCTAAAAATGCCCGAATAGCCTCACTTTCTGGTGTTAAACCAATAACAGCAATGGCAAAACGTGGATCTTCTGTTTTTAAGCGAGCTACCAGCTCATCAGCACTGAGCGCCTGCGGATATAGCTGCGTGGCCGTATTGTTGTGCAGGCTGGCTAACCAATAGGTTTTATCAAGGAGCTGCCAGCGCAAATGATGGCTGTTGGCATCGCTCAAAAATCCATCATGATTGAACCACAGGCTGCGCAGATGTGATGGACTGGCAGAGGGTGGCGCTGCTAACGTTAAGTGCTGCGGATAAAATAATCGGCCTTTCACTAAGCACACTGGCTTAATGCGGATGGGTTGCGGTAAGTCTAACTGTGCTAACCAGTCTTGACCGGCCACCAACTGCGTTAGTTTGAGTTGGTGTTGGTCTAAGCGCAGCAGCTTTAAGTCCAGACGGTCGCGCTGGCCCGGCCCCAACCAGAGCCCTTGTGGTGTGCCCAAGTAAAACTTAACTGCCACTTCCCAGTGCTCAATGGCTTGGGTTTGTTTGTTCTGTACTAAAAAATCGATTTCACCCAGAGTGCGCTCGCTATCACGCAGGGCATGATTGCGTAGCAATAAGCGGTAGTGTGGGTTATCAGGCCAGCTTAGCCAGAAGGCCAAAAGGTCTTCAAAACGCCGGCCCAGGCGGCGGTCATTTGTGGCCGCTAAATGGTCTATTAAAGCTTGTGGCTGGGCATCAAGCGCTGTTAACCAATCGCTGGCTAGCAGCAGTTGCTGCTCACACCAATTACTATCTGGCCAATGAACAGCAAGACCTTCGCGTTGTTGCAGAGGTGGGCTGCCAATGGCCCAGGCTAAGTCACGCACACAAGGGTGTTGAAAGCGCTCGAGTGCTGAATTACCCATGCCGTGAATGCCACCAATCATTTGCCATGGTCATGGCCTCATCAATGGTGGCTGCTTTTTGTAGCGTACGTAAGCTCATGGCAAGCGTGCCAATAACGGCTTGTTCGCCATACTCGTGATGGGCTTCACCACGCCAAACCGCTAAAAAATGCGCTAAATCGAATGCTTCTTCGGCATTATGGCGCAGCGGGAATAAAGGCGGCCATTCTTCTGATACCGGTTCTCCGTTCACCAAACGCAGTGCCAAACAGCTGCCATCTGGGTTGCGCTCAATTTCGCCGCCTTCACCTTTAATGACACAGCTGTTTTGATAACCCAATAACAACGCCGCTTGTTGATGCGAGGCTCGGTAAGCTGGGTGAAAAATGGCCTGCATCACATAAGGAGCGTCCAACGGGTTTAATAGGCGTGCCAAGGTGTGTACTGGTGAGCGCAGGCCTAGGACATTACGCAGTCCAATAATTTCACCCAAAGTGGGGCAAAGGTTGTCTAGGCTCATATAGGCAAAGTTGTGCTCGGCCAGCGCTGGCTGCACTTGATCCCAGCGCTCACAGACAGGTAGGCCCAGCACTGGCAAAACCGATTCGGTATAAAGCCGGTTGATGGTGTGCCCACTGGCTCCATGCATAAAAATACGGATGCCACGCTGGCTTAACACTCGCACGGCCAACAAAAACCACGGGTAGTGTTTGCGTTTGCCAGCATAAGACGACCAGTCTAGGTCTACGCTTAAATGCTCTGGGCGTTGCTGAGTGATCCATTCGCGTGCGGCCTGCACAAAGCCGGCTAATTCGGCTGGCGTTTCTTCTTTTACGCGCAGCAGCATTAAAAATGCGCCTAACTGAACAGGCTCCACTTGGCCTGCCAATATTTGCCGCATGGCGTCGTAAGCTTCTGGCTGACTCAGTGAGCGACTGCCGCTACGGCCTTTGCCCAAAATACGTACATAGGGAGCAAAAGGGTGTTCGCTATCGCGGTACTGATTACGCATGACCATCGGGCTATCTCAACATCAGTCTCAAAAACAATTAGGGGGTTTAGGCAGGCCGGCACAGAGGGCAACGAAGCGCATGGGTGTGTCGGGAAAGTGCTGCATTAAGGTCATGCTTTGCCCCCAAGGTTCGCCGAGAGTTTGGCCAAGATACTTCACAAATGCACGTGTTGTTGGCATGCGTTGGTACTGCGTGTAAAACCTTCGGCAGGCTAGTAGCACCTGAAAATGATGGTCACTCAGTGTTAGCCCAAGGCAGTGTGCAATGCCATGCGCAAGCGCCTCATTCCAGTCGCTGGGCTGGCGCAGAAATCCTTCACTATCAAACTGATCAGCATGTGCTAAACGACTATCCAGCAAACTCACATCCCAAAATGGTGTGCTCATGACCAGCTTACCGAGCGCGCGTAGTCAACAGTCAGTGCTATCCACTGTGGGTAGTCTATGCGTGTGATGTGGCTGGGCCAGTGCTGATCTAAACCACGGGCAAGTACGTCATCGACCAAGGCGTAACAGGGTTGTGGCAAGCTCTCATGACTTAAATAGACCGCATCACCGGTTAACAATAGGCAGTCGCCAGCTTGCCAAAAACGCTTTAGCTCGGTGAGCGCACTTTGCTGGCTGAGCACATGCAGTGTGTGTTGCGACATCTGGCCTTCCTATAAACGAACAATGTGCTCATGCTGGCTTAACAGCATGGACAGCTCGATGGTGGATAACGGTTGGCAGGGCAGGCATAGTTCGGATGCCGGTAGCGGTAATCTAGCCAATTGTTTGGCATCAGCATAAATACGTTCAACATCAAACAAGGGCAGGCTACTGAGTTGTGCCGCTATGCTGCGTCGTGCAATTTGGTCGCTGGCTTGATCTGGCAGTAATTGCCAAAGGCCGTCGCCATCAAACAGTACACTCACTTCGGCACCAAAGGTGCTGCATACCAGTAACATGTCTAGCAGCTCTTGTGCTCGCTCATCGCCATAGGGGCTACGGCTGCTAATAAATAAGATGCGTTTGCTGGCGTCAGTCATTAAGTGGCCCACTTAGTCCGGAAAACACAGATAACGATCAGCCTGCAGCATGGCATCTGCTAACTGACCTAACCCACTAATGCTAAAACCTTGCGCTAAATTATGGCTGTTTTGCTCCCAGCGTTTAGCGTTATCGGCATCTAAGACGCCATGTCGAAGTGCTGCTGCCACACAAATAATGAGTTCGATGTCGTGCGCTTGTGCCAAGCTTTGCCAGCGCTGGGTTAAACCGGTTTCATCACGCCCGGGGGTGATCAGACCATTGCCATGAGCAACTGCAGCACCAGAAAAAAATACTCGCACTACCTTGTGGCCAGCGCTTAAGCAGGCTTCGGTATAACGCCATGCACGAAGGGCATTGTCATGCTGTGGTGCGGCAGTAATGTGAATGGCAAAGTGCATGAGTTGTTCCAATGGGTGACATCATGGCGACACGATTAACGCATACGAATGCTAAATCATGGCGCTACAATGTGCCATTGATTGATAAGTTTAAGGGATAGACATGGATTGGCAGGTCTTGGTTTGGATATTGTTGGCAGGCGCAGTCGTTGGCGTGGTGTTATTAGCAAAAGCATTAGGTCAGGCGCGCGAACAAGTGGCACGGCTTGAGACCAGTCTTGAGTTGGAGCGCTCAGGTGCACAAGAAAAAATGACCTTGTTGCAAGAAGCCAAAGATCAGTTGCGTCAACAATTTCAAGTGTTGGCTCAAGACATCTTGGAAGAAAAGTCCCAACGTTTTAGTGAGCAAAACCAAACCGCGTTGGGGCAAATATTAGAGCCACTTCGAGCACGTATTCAGGAGTTTCAGGGCAAGGTTGAAACAGCCTATGTAAATGACAGCAAAGACCGTTCAGCGTTAGCGGAGCAAGTGAAAAACTTGGTCAGCATGAACCAGCAGCTTAGCGAACGCGCTAGTGATTTAACCCGAGCCTTGACCAGTCAAAACAAAGCACAAGGCAATTGGGGCGAGCTTATTTTAGAGCGTGTGCTGGAAACCTCTGGCCTGCGTAAAGGCTTAGAGTACAGCGTGCAAGAAAGTCATCAGCGTGAAGATGGCAGCCGTGTACAGCCCGATGTGGTACTACATTTGCCTGAGCAGCGCCACCTGATTATTGACGCCAAAATGTCGCTAAACGCTTATATGGATTACGTTAATGCCGCTGATGACCTTGTGCGTGAAGGCGCCAGGAAGCGCCACATTGATTCGGTACGTGCGCATATCAAAGGCTTGGCGGAAAAGAACTATCAAGATTTATACGGCAGTGGTTCGCCAGACTTTGTGCTGATGTTTGTGCCGGTGGAGTCTGCTTTTATGTTGGCCATCACTGAAGACAGTGCATTATGGCAAGACGCATGGCAGCGCAATGTGTTGTTGGTAAGCCCCAGCACATTGTTATTTGTGGTGCGTACCGTGGCGCAGTTGTGGCGACAAGAACAGCAAACACGTAATGCGCAGGAAATTGCCAAACGTGGTGCGGCGTTGTATGACAAATTTGTTGGTTTTGTCAGTGACATGGACAGCTTGGGTCAGCGTTTGCAGCAAGCCAATAAAGCCTATGACGACAGCGTGAAAAAACTAAGCTCTGGTAATGGCAGCTTAGTACGTCAGGCCGAAATGTTGAAAGAGTTAGGCGTTAAGCCTAGCAAACGTTTGCCAGATCATCATTTGCCCGAGGCCGATGACTTATTAGAGCGTGAATGACTTGAGCGTTAATCCATGAGTTTGTTTCGGCGGACAGTGCCGGGCTATCGAACGCAGGCCATTTTGCTGGGTGCATTAACTGCACTCGCGCCGCTTTCTATCGATATGTATTTGCCGGCATTACCCACACTCGCTGTGGTGATGACAGCGACCTCTGCCGAAGTACAGTACACGCTAGCTTCGTTCTTTTTAGCCTATGCCTTGGGGCAATTGTTTTGGGGGCCAATATCCGACCGTTATGGCCGTAAAGCGCCGTTGTATGCGGCCTTGCTGTTGTATGTTGTGGCTTCATTTGCCTGTGCTTGGGCAACCAGTATTGAACAGCTTATTTTCTTCCGTTTTTTACAGGCTTTAGGCGCCTGTGCAGGCGCCGTGATTTCGCGCGCTATTGTGCGTGATCAATACGATGGCGTTGAAGCGGCACGACTGTTTGCCGCCATGATGTTGGTGATGGGTGTGGCACCCATGGTGGCACCGATTATTGGTGGCCAGTTATTAATCCATGCTGGTTGGTCATGGATTTTTGTGTTGTTGGCCGCCATTGGCATTGTGGTGTTATTGGCCCTGCATATGCGTTTAACGGAGAGTCATTTGCCGGAAAAACGTCAGCATATTTCGGTACGCGAGGTGATGCGTAACTATTGGACACTGTTGGGAGAGCCACGTTTTATTGGTTTGGCGCTAGTGGGTAGTTTTGCCATGGGCAGCCTGTATGGCTACATAGCTGGTGCGGCCTTTGTGTTTATGCAGGCTTATGCGCTTTCGCCGACGCAATTTGCTTGGCTGTTTGGCTTTAATGCCTTTTGGTTTATTTTGGCTACCCAAATCAATAGCCGTTTGTTGAGCTGGCGACCTTCAGCGTGGTTGCTGCCACGTGCACTGGCACTTCAGGTTTTTAGCGGTGTGTTACTGGTGTTGGTGACAGCCACTGGCTGGGGCGGGGTATGGGCGTTTTTGTTGGTGCTTTACGGTTTCACCATCAGTCTTGGCTTTATTTTGCCAAATGCCACGGTGTTAGTGTTGTCGCCATTTCCGGATCGTGCCGGTACTGCATCGGCACTGTATGGCATGTTGCAAAGTACTTTGGGCGCATTCGCTGCCTTATTGCTGGCGGTTTTGCCTGATGATGCGCGCTGGAGCATGGCCAGCGTGATGCTTATCTGTGCATTGTTTTCTTGCTGGGGCTGGTGGCGCTTTAAGCCAAAGGCGCCAACACATCCATCACACGCTGCTTAGCTAACACCTCACGAAATGCATCTGCCATACGCTCACTGGCATCTAATGCTGCTCGCCACGCTTTAAGACGTGCCGCACCATCATTTTTATAAATGGTGAAGTCTTTTCGGCAGGGCACTTTGCCACCTGGTAGTGAGGCCACTAATTCGGGTGATGGCGATAACACCAATAAATGGTCTTGGTGTTGCGCTTGTCGCTTAAGCAACTTTTTATCAAACCAACCGGGCACCACACGTTGCTCATAATGCGGAATAAACACCAGTTGTTTGGCGTTTTCGTCAGCATCACGAATATCCATATGGTAATCAATCATGCCGCCATCAATGTGCGCACCGGGTGCGCTGTCGGGCAAGTCGCGGCGAGTTTCCATGATGATAGGAATGCTGCCGCTGGCCAACGTCACCTCTGTAATATTGGCTTTGGTAAGGCTGGAAAATTCGGTGGTGAAAGCATCTGGGATCAAGTTAAAAGGCTTGGCGCCAGCATGAAAAACACAGCGTTGGAAACGTGTGGCCAGGCGATCACGATGAGCTAAGTTGCTTAAATAGGCCATGCCAAAGCCTAAGCTTTGTGGCAGTGGGTGGCGACTAGCGGCAAGGCCTTGGCAGCGTGTTGTCACAATGTGTAGCTGCAACCACGGGTGATTTAACAGGTAGTCAGTGTCCTGCTCATCATGCATCTGCTGAAAGATTTCACGAATCGCCGTGGTCAGCTCACTGGCCGAAGGACGCTTGTCATAACATTTTGCACAGTAGGCATCGACCAAACGTTGCAGCGCCGCTTGTGGTGAGCGGTGTGCGGCGGCCACTAAGCGGAAAGCACCAACGGATGAGCCAAACGCTGGCAATGGCTGCTGGCGGTTCGGTAACCATTCGCCAAACAAAAAATCATCTAAGCCTTTGGTAATTAAAAACTTAGGGCCGCCGGCTGGGGCACCTAACAAAGTAATGGCGTCAGGTGTTAGGCCGTCTTGTTCAATCAAACGACGGGCACTGGCACCAGCGCGTAAAGTGATAGCAGCAGTCATCGCATCCACGGTCGGCTTGGGCTAGAGTTCTTAGGTTACTGCATAACGTTCATAAACTGGAGAGTGGTATGAGTGTCTTTAGTCATATTATGGCGGGTGAGATTCCAGCAAGCTGGGTTTATCAGGATGAGTTTTGTGTCGCATTTATGGACATTAACCCGATGTCGCCCGGACATGTATTGGTAGTGCCTAGGTTGGAAGTGGCGACATTAGAAGAGTTGCCGCGCGAACTACGTGCGCATTTAATGGATGTTACCGTGCGTGTTGCGGCTGCACAGCGCAAAGGCTTAGGCAGTTTGGCGCAGCACGTGTTAGTAAATGACGGCAAAGCGGCTAGCCAAACCGTGCCGCATGTACATTTTCATATCATCCCGCGTTATGGCCGTGATCAGCTCGTCACTATGGGGCGCATGATGTGGCATGTGGCCACACTGATGTTGCCACTGCCAGTTTCTGAGACTAAACGTACACGGCTTGAGGCACAGGCAGAGCAAATTAAAAAGGCCTTGGCTTGAAACAAATGATGTCGATTGCTGTCTAAACAACATCTGACCAAAAACAATGAGTGACTAATGACTCTACAACGAAGTCTTTTAATAGCGGCAATACTCGCAGCGCTGGTAGCGGTATGGTGGTTTGATCTGGCGCAGTATTTATCGCTGGAGTTTTTGCAGGCGCAGCGCGAATCCTTAACGACCCAATTTGAGCAAAACCCGCTGCTGGTTGCTGGCATTTATTTTGTAGTTTATGTGTTGGTGACTGCGTTAAGCATTCCGGGTGCGGCGGTAATGACCTTGGCCGGCGGTGCTATTTTTGGTCTGTTCTGGGGTGTTGTGCTGGTCTCGTTTGCCTCTACCATTGGCGCCACTTGTGCTTTTTTAGGTGCGCGTTATGTGCTGCGTGATGCCGTCCAGTCGCGCTTTGGTGATCGCTTAAAGCCTATCAATGCTGGTATCACACGTGACGGCGCATTTTATTTATTTACCTTGCGCTTAGTGCCGGTGTTTCCCTTCTTTTTGATTAATTTGTTGCTGGGCTTAACGCAAATGCGTGCCTGGACATTTTTCTGGGTAAGTCAGCTTGGTATGTTGGCCGGTACCTTTGTTTACGTGAATGCCGGTACCCAGTTAGCCCAGGTCACCAGCTTGTCGGGCATCTTATCGCCGACGTTAATTGGTGCTTTTGTGCTGCTAGGTATATTTCCCTTGTTAGCACGTAAGCTCGTGGACGTGATTAAAGCGCGCCAGGTTTATCGTGGCTGGACTCGCCCAAAACAGTTTGACCGTAACTTGATTGTGATTGGTGCAGGTGCCGCCGGTTTAGTTACTAGCTATATCGCTGCAGCAGTGAAGGCAAAAGTGACATTGATTGAGCGTGAAGCCATGGGTGGCGACTGCTTAAACTCAGGTTGTGTGCCATCAAAAGCCTTAATTCGCTCAGCAAAATACGCACATCAGCTAAAAAAAGCTGAGTCTTTTGGTTTTGCGAATGTTTCGGGGCAGCCGGATTTTGCCGCGGTAATGGCGCGCGTTCATGACGTTATAAAAGCCATTGAGCCACATGACTCTATTGAGCGTTACACCGGCTTAGGTGTTGATGTGCTGATGGGTGATGCCCAATTAATTGATCCATGGACGGTGGAAGTTAGTGCCGCTGATGGTCACACTCAACGATTAACTGCACGCAGCATCGTCATTGCCACCGGTGCTGCCCCCGTGGTACCGAACATCCCGGGGTTACTCGACTCTCCTTACCTGACCTCTGAAACACTGTGGTCGTTAACTGAGCTGCCCAAGCGCCTAGTGGTGTTGGGCGGTGGCCCTATTGGTACCGAATTAACACAGGCCTTTGCGCGCTTAGGTAGTCACGTTACCCAAGTAGAGATGGCACCCAGACTGCTGATGAAGGAAGACCCCGAAGTATCTGAGGCCGTGGTCACCAGCTTAAGAGCGGATGGTATTGATGTGCGCTTGGGTAGCCGTGCTGTGGCAGTCGAAAAGCAGCACAATGGTTATGAGCTCGTGATCGAGACCAATGGTCTGCATGAGCGTATTGGTTTTGATCACATTCTGGTTGCCGTCGGTCGGCAGGCAAGAGTGGACACCTGCGGATTGCAGAAGTTAGGTGTGGTAACAGAGCGCACGGTGGTGGTTGATGGCTTTCTGCGCACCAACTTCCCGCATATTTTTGCCTGTGGCGACGTTGCAGGCCCTTATCAATTTACCCATACCGCAGCACATATGGCTTGGTATGCCGCAGTGAATAGTTTATTTGCACCCATACTGGCGTTGCGTGGTGGTCTGTTTAAGGTCGACTACTCGGTGATTCCATGGGCAACTTTTTGCGATCCCGAAGTGGCACGTGTCGGCTTAAATGAACAGGATGCAAAAGAGCAGGGTATTGCTTATGAGGTGACATGTTACGGCATTGATGATTTGGATAGAGCCATTGCCGATGGCAGTGCGCATGGTTTTGTCAAAGTGCTGACGGTACCCGGCAAAGACAAAATTTTAGGTGTGACTATTGTCGGTGAGCACGCCGGTGACTTAATCGCAGAATTTGTTTTGGCCATGCGCCATGGTTTGGGGCTAAACAAGGTGCTGGGCACAATTCATATTTACCCTACGTTGGCAGAGTCGAATAAGTATGTGGCAGGGGCTTGGAAACAAGCACATAAACCAGAAAGCGTACTGCGCTTGCTGCAGCGATGGTTTGCTTGGCGACGGGGCTAATATAGGGGAGGGGGTTGGCGGAAGCGGTGAGATTCGAACTCACGAACCCTTTCGGGTCGCCGGTTTTCAAGACCGGTGCATTCAACCACTCTGCCACGCTTCCAACGGGTGTGAAGCCTACCAGAGTCAGGATTGTCGTCAAGATTTTTTGTGCTTCCGATAGCGCTTATGTGCAATTCTTAGCAAATGAATACTGATCCATGCGCTAAAAAAGCCTAATGGCCAAGCAATCAGCTGCGGCTTCCAAAATGAGATGATCGCCAACAGCAAGCCCAGTGTGCCAAGCAGGGCTAACAAGCTGGCATCGGTTGGGCTTAATGGGCGTGACTCGCGCACTGCTAATGCCACTGCGCGTGTTAGGCGTAGGGTGGTTACCGAACTTTGTTGTGGCCGCTGAGCTCGCTTTTTTTTGGGTCGTGGTTCAGACAACTGAATACGTTTGGCAGGGCTTAAGACAATTTCGGTCGCATTGTTTAAATCTTGTTCAAACTGTTTTTCCATGACCTCAGCAAATTGCTCGTCTTCAATTACTAAGTCGAGCTCGTAATTCCCAATCCAAGAGGCAGGATTTAAATTACTGGAACCAATACGACACCACATGCCATCGATGACGGCCGTTTTTGCATGGAGCATGGAGCCGTTCCATTCATAGACTTTTACACCAGCCTCTAGCAATGCTCGATAGCTTGAGCGAGATAACAAACCAATCAAAGGGAGATCGGAGCTGCCTGGCACCAGTAATCGTACATCTACGCCTTGGCTGGCTGCTTCGCGCAGTGCTTCTAAATAAATAGGAGTGCCAACAGGGTAGGCGTCGGTAATCCAAATGCGCTCTTGCGCTAACGAGATGATAAATAAGTCCAGTCGTAATAGTGGGCTTGACTGTGGTCGACCAACCAATAAGCGAACGCGTGCATTGTCACTGGTCATGGTCATATTCGACAGCGGGCAGGCCAGCGCATCAGTGCGCGCATTAATGAGCAGAGAGCCGCCAGACATTAGCCAAGTTTGACTAAAAGCCTCTTCAGCAAGAGTTACAATTTGACCAGCAACTCTGACGCCGGTATCTCGCCAAGGCGCCACATGTTCATTGCCACGCCATTCGGCACTTAAGCACCAGCCACTAATAATAGCCTCACAACTATCAGCACTGATGAGTTTGCGATGATTGCGAATAACCCAACCTAATGGTTTGGTGAGTGAAGGTGGATTAAAGAAACGAAACTCACCGCCCGCTGCGGTAAGTTGTCGCCGCCAAGCTCTACTAACGCGGCCAAAACTGCCCAACCAATCAACTAAGACAAATACTTGGACTCCAGCCTGAGCGCGTTGGCATAAGGCTTCAAGCAGTACTTTTCCCCAAGCATCATCGGCTAGGCGGTAGTTTTCAATAAAGATGTGGTGTTGGGCGCTGTGGATGATTTCCAGTGTCGCTGCTTCGTGTTCGTCGCTGTCACGTAGTAGCTGTAAGCGGTGATGCGCCAGCGCCACAGCACCCGTCACGCGACGAAATAAACTATCGACGTTGACGATGGGTCTGGGCGTGGTCACAAGTTAGCTCACTTAGCGCTCAGCCACTGGCGCTCGTTTAATGGTTGAAGGTATGGGGCGGTTGCTGGCACGGGCAGGTGTCGCCAAATCAACAGCAATTTCCGCAGCTTCACGAACCAATGCGCGTTCTTCACTACGTTCAAAGTTGGGGTCTTGGGTTGGATTTTCTTTTTCCGTCTGTTCGCTCAGCTCATCCCAAGTTTTAATAGCGGG
>CAMTYC010000059.1:0-11489 GCA_947085865.1 uncultured Moraxellaceae bacterium | reverse complement strand
CTAATTCCATAATAAGAGAATATGCCGATGAATAAGTTTGCCGTTTTAGCCTTAGCAACAGCCTTAGTTTTGCCAACCGCAGTCAGCGCCAACATGACCACAGAAGAAGCGATTAAGTACCGTCAGTCTGGTTATACCTTTATGTCTTGGAATATGGCGCGTATTCGTAGCAATGTGGAAGGTGAGTTTAATCGTGATGAAGTGGTGCGTGCGGCCAATGCCATTGCCGCGATTGCAAACTCTGGCATGGGCTCTTTATTTGTGCCGGGCAGCGAAACTGGTTCTGGTTGGAAGGCCACCCGAGTTAAGCCCGAACTTTTTTCTGATAGTGACGGCGTGGCAAAAGTAGCGCTCGCGTTTATTAAAGAAGCCAACGAAATGGCTAAAGTGGCGCCCACCGGCAATCCAGCCGCCGTGCGCGCGCAGTTTGGTAAGTTGGGCAATAGTTGTAAGGGCTGCCACGATAATTATCGCGGGCCAAATCGATAAAAGCGCCGCTAATAAGGAGAAGGTCATGGCCAGTGTGCGGGTGTGGGACTTGCCGCTGCGTGTGTTTCACTGGGCGTTTGCCTTACTGGTTATTGTTGCCTTGTTTACCGGTGATGCCGCGGGTGAGTGGTTGTATTGGCACCGTTTGGCTGGCTTGAGCATTTTATGGCTGTTGGTGTTTCGTCTTTGTTGGGGTTTTTGTGGCCCCACCTATGCGCGCTTTAGCCAGTTTGCGCCTACACCTTCAAAGCTGATGACTTATTTTCGTGGTGAATGGCGCGGCGAGGGCCACAGCCCGCTGGGTGCGCTGTCGGTGTTTGCCATGCTGTTTATGGTGTTGCTGCAAGTTAGCCTTGGCCTGTTTGCCCGCGACGATACCGGCTTTATGGGGCCGCTTTCTGCATTGATTAGTTTGAACCAAGCTGAAGAGGTAACTGACTGGCATAGGCTTTCAGCCAATGTGGTGTTTTTGCTGGTGCTGCTACACATCTCCGCCATCATTTATTACCGGCTGTTTTGTCAGCAGTCGTTGGTGTTGCCGATGATTACTGGGGTGAAGAAAGACAGTGATGCACCAGCCACTGAAGGTGGTGGTGCAAAAGCACTGATTATTTCGGTGTTGTTGGCCACCATTGTGGTGGTGGCGGTGTTGCAGTTGGGCGCACCGGCGCCTGCGGCCGCTGCGCCGGTAGTCACACCTGCGTGGTAACTCTTAAAGGCCTAACCATTGGCTGATAAGGCCCAATAGCGCACAGCCAATCAGCACGCTAATCACGCCACGCTTAAACACAAACAGTGCCAGCACCGCGATTAGGGTAATACTTAGGGCTATCCAGTCGATGGCTGCGGCAAAACCGGCAGGCCAAATAACGTGATAAATAAAGTACAAACCTAGGTTTAAGATGACACCAACCACTCCCGCGGTAATGCCGGTGAGTGGGGCGGTGAATTTCAGGTTGCCATGGGTGGATTCCACCAAAGGGCCGCCACCCAAGATAAACAAAAACGATGGTAAAAAAGTGAACCACGTCACAATGATGGCTGCTACAGCGCCCGCGATAAAGAGCTGATCTGGGCCAAAGACCTCGTTGATATAACCACCAATAAAGGCCACAAACGCCACCACCATAATGAGTGGGCCCGGTGTGGCTTCACCCAAGGCTAGCCCATCAATCATTTGCACCGGTGTTAACCAACTGTAGTAGTTCACCGCACCTTCATAAATGTAGGGCAGCACGGCATAAGCGCCACCAAAAGTCAGCAATGCGGCCTTGGTGAAGAACCAGGCCATTTGACTATAGGTGTGTTCCCAGCCGTAAAACGCTACTAAAGCGAGCATTGGCAGCAGCCATAACAACGCACCAATGATCACTACAGCAGCCAGCTTACGCCATGTGAAAAACGTGTGTGCTGGGCGTGGGCTGTCATCGGGTTGGTCATTATCAATGGCGTGGCTGCTGGCATTAAAAGAGTCTGGCGCAAAACGGCCACCTAAATAACCGGCCAAGGCCGCACCAGCGACAATGGCTGGGAAGGGCACATGCAGCGCAAAAATGGCAACAAAGGCGGCTGCGGCTAAAGCCCAATGCAGGCTGTTTTTTAAGGCTTTAGAGCCAATGCGATGCACCGCATGCAGCACAATGGCTGCCACGGCTGGTTTGATGCCATAAAAAATCCCAGATACTAAGGCGACATCACCAAAGGCTAAATACACCCAAGACAAGGTGATTAATATTAGTAGCGAGGGCAGCACAAACAATACGCCGGCCACAATGCCGCCCCAGGTGCGGTGCATTAACCAGCCTAAATAGGTGGCTAATTGCTGTGCTTCTGGCCCCGGCAGCATCATGCAGTAATTTAAAGCATGTAAAAAACGGCGCTCAGAAATCCATTGGCGTTTAACCACCAACTCTTGATGCATGATGGCAATTTGTCCAGCAGGCCCGCCAAAACTAATAAAGCCTAGTTTTAACCAAAAGCTTAAGGCTTGCCAAAGACTGATGTTTTGCGTGTTTGTAGCGGGTGTTGTCATGATCTGCTGCTTTATATAGCAATGGGTGGGTTGGTGGCCTTTCAATATTCTCAGCTTTCTCTATAATCTTCGCCCTTGTCACTCAGCGATACGTCTTTTCTGAGTCAACCAAACACTTATAGATTCCTGTTGAGGTCGCCATGCAAGTTACCGTAGAAAACGTTTCCAGCCTAGAGCGTCGCGTTAAAGTTGTAGTTCCTGCTGATAAAGTTGCGCAGGACGTTAGTGCTCGCATCGCCAAGGCTGCTAAAACCATTCGTATGGATGGTTTCCGTCCCGGTAAAGTGCCTGTGTCTGTGGTGCAAAAGCGCTTTGGTGATTCCATTCGCCAAGAAGCCTTGGGCGAAATTATCCGTGACAGTTTTTACGAAGCCGTGACACAAGAAAAAATCAACGCTGCCGGTTACCCCAGCATTGAAGAAGTGTCAGACAACGCCGGTGAAGACTTAAGCTTCACAGCATTGGTTGAAGTGTACCCAGAGCCAGAATTGGCTAGCTTTGCTGACATCAAAATTGAACGCCCAGCGGTTGAAATCGGTGAAGCCGACATCGATGAAATGATTGAAAACCTGCGCAAACAACGCGCCACCTTTGCTGACAGCACAGAAGCTGCCGCCGAAGGCGACAAAGTTACGCTAGATTTTGAAGGCACTGTGGATGGTGAGTTGTTTGAAGGCGGTGCATCACAAGGTTTTGAACTGGAGCTGGGCTCTAAGCGCATGATTCCTGGCTTTGAAGATGCCATTGTTGGCATTAAAGCCGGTGAAGTTCGCGACATTAACGTGACTTTCCCAGAAGACTACCAAGCCGAAAATCTGAAAGGCAAAGCAGCCGTTTTCAAAATTACTGCTCACACCGTGAAAAAATCGGTATTGCCAGAAGTGGACGAAGAGTTCCTGAAAGCTTTTGGTGTAACTGACGGTGGTGTTGAGAAATTCCGCGAAGACGTTAGCAAAAACATGGCGCGTGAACTAAAACAAGCCGTGAAAACTAAAGTAAAAACTCAGGTAATGGACGGCCTGTTGGCTGCCAATGCTATTGACGTACCAAAAGCCTTGGTTGCTAACGAAATTGCTCGTCAACGCGAAGCCATGTTCAAACAGTTTGGCGGTGGCGCGAAATTAGATCCAAAAATGCTGCCAGACGACCTGTTTGCAGAACAAGCTAAGCGTTCAGTGTCTTTAGGTCTGCTGATTAGCCAAATCATTAAAGATAAAGCCATTGCAGTAGACAGCGAGCGTGTACGTGAGCTGGTCAACGAAGTGGCTGAATCGTATGAGTCGCCAGAAGAAGTGGTTAACTACTACTACGGCAACAAAGAGCAATTGGCACAAGTGGAAGCACTGGTGCTGGAAGACCAAGTGGTTGATACCATTTTGGCTGAAGCACAAGTGAGCGATGTAAGCGCTCGTTATGCCGATGTTGTGGTTCGTAACGCCCGCTAAGCAGTTGTTCACATTAGCGGTCTTGACCTAGGCCGCTAATGCTCAGACACTCTCGGTATGCCCCGGCATCCGGGAGTGTTTTTTATTGGGCTATCACCAGAGTAACTACATGAAAATTGAAAATTCCATGGCACCCTCAATTAATAATCTTGGCCTAGTGCCCATGGTGGTAGAGCAGTCCGCCCGTGGCGAACGTGCTTTTGACATCTATTCACGACTATTAAAAGAACGCGTGATTTTTATGGTTGGTCCTGTTGAAGACAATATGGCTAACCTGATTGTGGCTCAGCTGCTGTTTCTTGAGTCGGAAAATCCAGATAAAGACATTCACCTCTACATCAATTCACCTGGCGGTTCAGTAACTGCCGGCATGGCGATTTACGACACCATGCGTTTCATTAAGCCAGACGTATCAACCATCTGTATTGGTCAAGCGGCTTCAATGGGTGCGTTTTTGCTGTCGGCTGGCGCCAAAGGTAAGCGTTACTGCTTGCCACATTCACGTGTGATGATTCATCAGCCTTTGGGTGGTTTCCAAGGCCAAGCGTCTGATATTGCTATTCATGCGCAAGAAATTCTAAAAATCAAAAGTCTGCTCAATGAGTTGATGGCTGAGCATACCGGTCAACCGCTTGAGCGTTTAGAGCGTGACACCGATAGAGATAACTTTATGACAGCGGAAGACGCCAAAACCTATGGTCTGATTGACCAAGTGCTGACATCGCGTCTCTGAGTCGAGGAATATTATGTCTGAAGAGAAGAAGGGTGACGGCAAGCTGCTGTTTTGCTCGTTTTGTGGCAAAAGCCAGCACGAAGTTCGTAAATTAATTGCCGGCCCATCGGTTTATATTTGCGACGAATGCGTGGATCTGTGTAACGACATCATCCGCGAAGAAGTGCAGGAAAAAACCGAAGAGCAAAACAGTGATCATCTGCCCACACCACGTGAGCTGAAAGCCACACTGGACGACTACGTGATTGGCCAAGAGCAGGCCAAGCGTGTGTTGGCGGTGGCGGTATATAACCACTACAAGCGTCTTCGTGCGGGCATGAAGCGCGCCATTGGTGCCCGTGCTGGTACTGAAGTTGAGCTATCAAAAAGCAATATTTTGCTGATTGGCCCAACCGGTTCAGGCAAAACTTTGCTGGCTGAAACACTGGCTCGTGTATTGAACGTGCCATTTACCATGGCCGATGCCACTACGCTGACTGAAGCCGGTTATGTCGGTGAAGACGTCGAGAACATTATTCAAAAGTTGTTGCAGAAGTGTGACTACGACGTTGAGAAAGCGCAAAACGGCATCGTCTATATCGATGAGATCGACAAGATTTCACGCAAGAGTGATAACCCGTCGATTACTCGTGATGTTAGCGGTGAGGGTGTGCAACAAGCCTTGCTGAAGCTGATTGAAGGCACTGTGGCCAGTGTGCCGCCGCAAGGTGGCCGTAAGCATCCTCAGCAGGAATTTTTGCAGGTTGATACCTCGAATATCCTGTTTATTGTGGGTGGCGCCTTTGCTGGCCTAGATAAGCTGATTGCTAGCCGTGCTGAACCTGGTGGCATTGGTTTTAATGCCATGGTGAAAGGTGGTGGTGCACCTAAAAGCATTGGTGAGTTATTCACCAATGTGCAGCCCGATGACTTAGTCAAATTTGGTTTGATTCCCGAATTTGTTGGTCGTTTGCCAGTGATTGCAACACTGACTGATTTAGACGCTGAAGCCTTAGTGCAAATTCTGACAGCGCCTAAAAATGCCGTTACCAAGCAATATGCCAAATTGTTTGAAATGGAAGGTGTCCAGTTAGAGTTCCGCCCAGAAGCGCTGAAAGCCATTGCTGCCAAGGCCTTAGAGCGTAAAACTGGTGCTCGCGGTCTGCGCTCCATCATGGAAGGCATTTTGTTAAGCACTATGTATGAATTGCCTTCCTTGGAAGGTGTTAGCAAAGTGCTAATTGATGAAAAAGTGGTGATTGGTGAGTCAGAACCGTTACTGGTTTATGAAAACACTGAATCTGCACGTGTTTTGCCTGAGTAATTTTTAGTCAGAACTTACAAAAAAGGGACTTTATGTCCCTTTTTTGTTGGCTTTTCGACCAGAATAATGACTGACACCTTGTAAAACGCCACGGCTTGCCCCACAAAGTAAATATATTCAAACAGGTTCTTTAATGCCTGTTCATTGGGGAGACTATTGATGACCGACGTTCTGCGTTTACCTTTATTGCCGCTGCGTGATGTGGTGATTTACCCACACATGGTGATTCCTTTGTTTGTCGGTCGTGAACGCTCTATCGAAGCCTTAGAAGCTGCTATGGCGAGCGAAGAGCGTCACATTTTCTTGGTGTCACAGCGTGATGCCGCCGAAGACGACCCACGTCAGAAAGGCCTGTACCAAATTGGTACAGTGGCCAATATTCTGCAATTGCTAAAGCTGCCAGATGGCACCGTAAAGGTGTTGGTTGAAGGCTTAAGCCGCGCTGAGCTGGTCAGCATTGAAGAAACTGCAAACGAAGGCCTGCATGCCGTGTTAATGCCGAGTGCAGCGCCTGAGTTATCACGCAGTGATGCCGAGGTATTGGCGCGCAGCTTGATGTCGCAGTTTGAGCAGTACGTAAAGTTATCGAAAAAAGTAGCCAATGAAGTGCTGACCTCGGTGGCCGATATTCATGAGCCTAGCCGTTTGGCCGACACCATTGCGGCGCATTTGTCGCTGCGTATGGAAGAAAAACAAGCCATCTTGGACATTGTGCCGTTGCAAGAGCGTGTTGAGCATCTGATGGCGCTGATGGAGTCAGAGATTGACATCCTGAAGGTGGAAAAGCGCATTCGTGGCCGCGTTAAAAATCAGATGGAAAAAAGCCAGCGCGAGTACTACTTAAACGAACAAATTAAAGCCATCCAGAAAGAGCTGGGTGATTTAGGCGAGGGCGAAGACGAGCTTACTGACATTGAGCGTCGTATTGAAAGCTCGGGCATGCCAGTGGAGGCTCGTAAAAAAGTCGACGCCGAGCTGCGTAAATTACGCCAAATGTCGCCTACTTCTGCCGAGGCCACCGTGGTGCGTGGTTATTTGGATTGGATGTTGGGTGTGCCGTGGAAAAAACGCAGCCGTGTTCGTATCGACTTGAAAAAAGCCCGTGAGATTTTAGATGCGGATCACTTTGGCTTAGACGAAGTGAAAGAACGTATTTTGGAATACCTCGCGGTGCAGTCGCGAGTGAAAAAACTCAATGGCGCCATTCTGTGTTTAGTTGGCCCGCCGGGTGTGGGTAAAACGTCTTTGGGCCAGTCCATTGCCAAAGCTACAAACCGTGAGTTTGTGCGTATGGCCTTGGGCGGTGTTCGTGACGAGGCCGAAATTCGTGGCCATCGCCGCACTTATATTGGCTCTATGCCGGGCAAGCTGATTCAGAAACTGTCTAAAGTTGGTGTGCGCAACCCACTGTTTTTGTTGGATGAAATCGACAAGATGGCGGCTGACATGCGTGGTGACCCAGCCTCGGCATTGTTGGAAGTTTTAGATCCAGAACAAAACAAGGCATTTAACGATCACTACTTGGAAGTGGATTATGACCTGTCCGAGGTGATGTTCCTATGTACTGCCAACTCCATGGATATTCCGGCGCCACTGCTGGATCGTATGGAAGTGATTCGTCTGCCTGGTTATACCGAAGATGAAAAAATTGCGATTGCGCGCCAGTACCTCATTCCTAAGCAATTAGCCGCGGCTGGTCTGAAGCCAGCAGAGCTCAGCATTAGCGAAGAGGCTTGCCGTGACATGGTGCGTTACTTCACTCGTGAAGCCGGTGTGCGTAACTTAGACCGTGCCATTAGCCGTGTTTGTCGCAAGGTAGTTAAGTTATTAGTGACGGGTGAACATAAGGGCGCCATTCACGTCGACTCTGCGTTGCTGGAAGAGTACTTGGGCGTGCGCAAGTTCAACTATGGCAAAGCCGAAGCAGAAGATCAGATTGGTCAGGTTACCGGTTTGGCATGGACCTCGGTGGGTGGTGAGCTGTTAACCATCGAAGCAGCTGCTGTGCCGGGCAAGGGCGGTCATTTAATGACCGGCTCTTTAGGTGATGTGATGCAAGAGTCGATTCGTGCCGCGCTGACAGTGGTACGTTCACGCTCACGTATTTTAGGGTTGCTGCCCGATACCTTTGAGCGCAAAGACTTACACATTCACATGCCCGAAGGTGCTACGCCAAAAGATGGCCCAAGTGCGGGTATTGGCATGTGCACGGCCTTGGCATCGGTATTAACGGGTATTCCCGTCAAGGCTGATGTGGCCATGACCGGTGAAATCACCTTGCGTGGGCAGGTGCTGCCAATTGGTGGTTTGAAAGAGAAACTGCTGGCTGCACACCGTGGTGGTATTCGCACGGTGATCATCCCGGATGAAAACGCACGTGACCTAAAAGAGATTCCGGACAACGTGAAATCGGCTTTAGATATTCGCACGGTGAAGTGGATAGACGAGGTTTTGGCCATTGCTTTGACCAGTGTTCCTGCGCCCTTAAGCGAAGAAGCTTATGCCGAAGGTTTGGCCAAAGTGGAGAATAAAACACCCACCTCAGCTAGCCGACACTAACTATTTCACGTTATTTGAGGAAAACTTCAGTTTTTAACGGTGTTTTGCTTGACCCTAGGTAAGACACCGTTTTATAAATTGACACCTCTGCACTGCGTATAACTCGCAAGCAATAAGAAAATCAAAACAACGTAACAAATCCTAAGGGGATAAAAGTGAATAAGTCTGAACTCATTGATGCAATTGCTGAAGCGACTAATTTGACCAAGGCTGATTCAGGTCGCGCATTGGACGCTACAGTTGCTGCCGTTACTGCTGCCTTGAAAGGTGGCGATGCTGTGACTCTGGTTGGTTTTGGTACGTTTGCGGTTAAAGAGCGTGCTGCCCGCACAGGTCGCAACCCACAAACCGGTAAAGAAATTAAAATTGCTGCTTCAAAAACTCCATCATTCAAAGCTGGTAAAGGCTTGAAGGATGCAGTGAATAGCTAATCTTTTTAGCGTTCTTGTAGTAGTCTAAGTACGCGCCAATTGGCGCGTACTTTTTTTCTGCCACAGTTGTTGTGGCACCTGCTTAAAAACACAAAGGTTGGTCATGGAATCGTTTCGTCAGATGGTCAAGGGCTGGTTAGGCATCACAATGTTGGCCTTGCTGGCAGTGCCCTTGGTGCTGGTCGGTATGGAGTCATACTTCAGCGGTGGTGGTCGTAACTTAGTTGCAGCAGAAGTGAATGGTGATGAGATTGCTCAGCCAGCACTCGAGCGTGCAGTGCAAAGCCAGGCTCAGCAAATTCAGGCGCGTTTAGGCGCTAATGCTCGCCTCAGCGAAGAAGATCAAAAGCAACTGCGTAAGCAAGTTCTAAACAACCTCATTCAGCGTCAGTTATTGCTACAGTCCGGCCAAAAAGCTGGCTACCGCGTAACTGATGAGCAAATTCATAAATTGATTCGTGAAACACCCGCTTTCCAAGAAGCTGGTCGCTTTTCACCTCAGCGTTACGCCTCGGTGTTAAGCCAAATTGGCGAGTCACCTACATCTTTCCCAGAGCGTGCGCGTCAAGAAGTTATCGTGGCACAGCGTATGGCTGGCTGGTTGCAAAGCAGTTTTGTTACGCAGCCTGAGCTAGAGCGTTTGTTGACTTTAGATCGCCAAACACGTGATGTCAGTTATGTGTTGTTTACGGCTAATGAGTACATGGCCAAAGTGAATGTTAGCGCTGCTGACATCCAAGCCGCCTATGACAGCGAGTCGCGTCTGTTCCAGCAGCCGGAGCAAGTTGCGATTGAGTTTATCCGTTTGTCCAGTGCCGATTTTGCCAATGAAGTGAGCATTACCGATGAAGACATTGAGGCGCGTTATGCACTGCGGGTGCAAGCGCTGTCAGCCAATGAGCAACGTCGTGCAGCGCATATCTTAATTGCGGATGGCAATGACGCAGCTAACAAGGCTAAGGCTGAAAGCTTGCTGAAAGAAATTGAGGCGGGTGCCTCGTTTGAGGAGCTGGCGAAAGCCAATTCACAAGATCCGGGCTCGGCCCCAAATGGTGGCGACTTAGGTTTTGCGGCTCGTGGCATGTTTGAGCCTGACTTTGAATCAGCACTTTTTGCGCTCAATGATCCAGGTCAACTGTCACCCGTGGTTAAAACCCCTTTTGGTTACCACATCATTAAGCTATTAGAAGTCACTCAAGCCGAAGTGCCTTCATTAGCCAGTATTCGGGATGAGGTTGCAGCTGAGGCGCGTGCGCACAAAGCAGAAGAGCTTTATATCGATGCTATTGAGCGTTTGGACGCCATTGCCTATGAGTCGTCAGACTTAAGCGAAGTGGCGCGTGAGGCCAATGTGTCAGTGCAAACCATTATGGCGTTTAGCCGTCAGGGTGGCGAAGGTATTGCCGCTGACCCACGTGTTGTGGATGTCGCTTTTAGTGACGACTTAGTGCGTGACAAAAAGAACTCATCGGTAGTGTCGATGTCTGATGGCAGCAGTGTGTGGTTGCGCGTGACTCAACATACACCAACGCAAAAACGTCCTTTAGCACAAGTGCGTGATGTGATTCGTGCCAAGCTCGCTAATGAACAAGCACTGGCATTGGCCAAAGCAGATGCGGAAGCGGTGTTTGCTAAAGCCAAAGACTTGGGCTTGAACGCAGCAGCACCGGCAATGCGTCCTGCTCAACAACGTTTAGCCTTAACTCGTCAGTCTCAGCTGGTTGAGCCAGACTTATTACAGGCCTTGTTCCGTGCACCTAAGCCGGTTGATGATAAGCGCTTGCCAATGCTTGCTGTGCTGTCAGATTCTGTGGTGGTGGCTGAGGTAAGTGCGGTGTCAGCAGCGGCGACGCCAGATGCTGATGAGCAATCCATGATGCGTAGCATGTTGGCCGAGAATAGTGGTCAGCAAGAGCTGCAAGATGTGTTGAAGCTGATGCGTGCCAAGGCCAAGGTAAAAGTTTCTGAACAAGTGCCAGCTGAATAAGCTAGTTGCTTCATAAAAAAGCCCGCAGATAAGCGGGCTTTTTTATGTCTTAGATATATATCTTAAAGCTTATCTAAGGCATCCATTGCAGGCATGGCAACGGTGTTAAAGCCACCATCTACATACAGGATTTCACCGCTTATGCCGGAAGCCATGTCGGAGCATAAGAACGCAGCGGCATTACCGACTTCCTCAATGGTCACATTGCGACGAATTGGTGTTGCGGCTTCGTTATATGACAACATTTTACGGAAGTCTTTGATGCCACTAGCTGCAAGCGTGCGGATAGGGCCGGCAGAGATGCCATTGACACGAATACCATCTGGGCCAAGGCTGGCGCCTAAATAGCGCACATTAGCTTCTAAAGAGGCCTTAGCTAAGCCCATCACATTATAGTTTGGCACTACGCGCTCTGAACCTTGGTAGGTTAGCGTCAGCAGGCTGCCATTACGACCCAGCATCATCGGTTTAGCCGCTTGTGCCAACGCACTAAAGCTATACGAGCTAATG
>CAMTYC010000058.1:0-6157 GCA_947085865.1 uncultured Moraxellaceae bacterium | reverse complement strand
TGGCTACTTACGCCATTGTGTCGATCGTTTTGGCATTGCCGAGCGTATTCGCTTTAATCAAGAAGTTGATACTGCCGACTTTGATGCCGACAAAGGCATTTGGACTGTGGTGACCCGCACCGGTGAGCAATACCACGCGCGTGCCGTTATCTGTGCCATGGGCCAGTTAAACCGCCCAGCCTATCCAAAAGTGCCGGGCATCGATGCTTTCCAGGGCGAGGTGTTTCACTCAGCGCGCTGGCGTCATGACATTGACCTCACCGGCAAGCGTGTGGCAGTAGTAGGCACTGGTGCCAGTGCGATTCAGTTTGTGCCGGAAATTGTGCCCCAAGTGAAAAGCTTGGTGTTGATGCAGCGTTCGGCACCCTATGTTATTGCCAAGCCAGACCGTCCTTATGCCGCTGCCGAGCAGCAGTTATTTAAGCGCCTGCCAAAAGTGTTAACTGGCAGCCGTGCTCTGCAATACGTCACCCATGAATACCGTGCCTTGGCCTTTACCTCATTAAAGCAAGCCATGGCGGTGGTGAGCCTGCAATACAAAGCGTTTTTGCGTTCGCAGGTAAAAGACCCGGTGCTGCGCAAAAAGCTGACACCCACCGACCATATTGGTTGCAAACGCATTCTGCTTTCTAACGACTATTACCCAGCGCTCACGCAGCCGCACGTCAGTGTGGTGAATGGTGGTGTGCAGGCGGTGGACGCAACCGGCATTACCGGTGGTGATGGTGTGCATCATGAAGTGGACGTGATTATTTACGGCACCGGCTTCCGCGCTACCGAGTTTTTAGCGCCGCTGAAAATCACTGGTTTAAATGGTCGGGTGTTACAAGATGAGTGGCGCGAGGGTGCACAGGCACTGCTTGGCATTGGTGTTACCGGCTTCCCGAATTTATATGTGATGTATGGCCCCAACACCAACTTAGGCCACAGCTCGATTGTGTATATGCTGGAAAGCCAGATGGCTTATATTCGCCAATGTGTGCAGCGTATTTTGAGCGACAACCTGCGTTATGTGGATGTGAAGCCAGAAGCGCAGGAGCGTTATAACGACGAGATGCAAAAGCGTCTGCAAAATTCCGTTTGGCAAACCGGTTGCAGCAGTTGGTATGTCAACGAGTTTGGTCGCAACACCGCGAACTGGCCCGGCTTTACCTTTGAGTATCGTTTGCGCACACGCCAACCTAACTGGACTCACTTCGACCTAGCCACTGCATAAGGACCATTATGAAAACTGACGTTTCGATTTCGTATTCAGGCCTAAAGGCAGTTCATAGTGCAGTGGCAAAACGTGTGCTGCCGTTGGTGATTCGTAGCAGCATTCGTCCACTGTGGGCCAGCAACCGTATTTCGGTGCCCACGCTGCGTCGCATCACTGGCGCATTGCTGGCCAATGGCTGGGTGCCGCGTGATGCCGTCATCAGCGAAGAGTCATTAAAGGGCAATCGCACCGAGGTGATTCGCCCGGCAGCGGGTGCTGGTGAAAACGTGGTGTTTTATGTGCATGGTGGTGGTTATGTGGTGTGTTCACCGCGCACCCATCGTCCGCTCACCTCACGTTTGGCGTTGGCGTTAAATGCCACGGTTTATGTGCCGCATTATCGCCTAGCACCAGAGTTCCCATTTCCGCATGGCCTAAACGATGTGTTGGCGGCCTACGAAGGTTTGCTGGCCTCGGGTGTGGATGCCTCGCGCATTACCCTGATGGGTGATTCGGCTGGTGGTGGTATGGCGTTGTCATTGGCCATTTCCATTCGCGACAAAAAGCTAGCTATGCCAGCCCGCATGATTTTGATTTCGCCATGGACTGACCTGACCCTGAGTGGTGAGTCCTTGAGTACCAAAGCGCGTGCCGATCACATGCTGACCTTGAGCTGGATTCATGCCAAGACGCCGCTGTACCGTGGCAAGACCGATGCCAGCCACCCGCTGTTGTCGCCCTTGTTTGCCGACTTAAGTGGCTTGCCACCGACCTTGGTGCAAACCGGTTCGGAAGAAATTCTATTAAGTGATTCTGAGCGTTTGGCCGAGCGGGCAGCGGAAATTGGTTGGGATTTGCAGCTGACTGTGTGGCAGGGCCTGTGGCACGACTTTCAGTTGCTGGGTGATTTGCTGCCCGAAGCCGATGATGCCATTGCCGCGATGGCGCGTTTTGTGGCACTGCGGGCGCGATAGTCGCCGGGTGTCATGCCTGTCCATAACCGAAAGGCTTTAATAAACACACTGGCCTCGCGGTAACCCACGGCATGGCTAATCACATTGATGTCGAGTTCGCGTTGTCTTAATAACGAGATGGCGCGATCACGACGCAACTCATCTTTGATCAGCTGATAACTACTGTCTTCACTTTCTAATTTGCGCCGCAAGGTGCGTTCCGACAAATGCAGTTCCCGTGCTAACTCGGCCAGGCTGGGAAAGTCGGCAAAGTCTACTTTCAACAAACGGCTGCGCACCCGATGGCCCCAACTGCCCTGATAAACCGGCTTCACAAAAAAGCCCAGCGGCAGGGTTTTAATTAAGGCTTTTAACTCTTCGCGCGAACGCATTAAAGGTTGGCTTAACACCTCGGCATCAAAAATGAGGTGAGTGTGCTCGGCATCAAACTGATGTTGGCAGGGGTAGAGCTGATGGTATTCCGCCACATGCGCGGGGGCGGGGTAACTAAACGCGGTGGCGGACAGCAAAATGCGTCGGTTGATTAACCAACTGGCAAAGCGATACCACGACAGCAAAATGGTTTCGGTCAGCACATGATCGGTGTCTAAGTCTGGTCGCTTAAGGGTCAGCCTTAACATGGCTTGTTTGCCATCACTATGCAGGCTTAGCCGAACGTCATCGGTTAAGACATGATAAAAATGGCAGCCGTAGCGAAGGGCATCGCCCAGTGTGTTCGCGGTTAATACCGAATGCATCATTAACGGGAAACTTCCCACCCGCATGGGCTGTTCGGTAAAGCCCATAAACTCATCACCACGTTGCCGCCAGAGTGCCTGCATCAGGCTGGCAAATTGCACCGGTAATACTCGGGTATCACTTGCCCAGATCGCGGTTTGGCTTAAACCGGCTTCAGTAATCAAACGATTCATATCGGCCCGCTGCTGTTCGGCACGGGTCAAAATGGCGCGAATAGCATGGCCAGATACGGTGTGGTGATGCGGATTCATGCTTGTCCAAATTCATCAGCTAATTGGCTGATTATCTTCCTATAAAGCCGACTTTACCAATTTATTTGACCGAATTTGTCTATTTTGTTGCCGCTTTTGTCATTGAGGCCTAGGGCTATCACAGGCACACTCGGAACCCATTAGTCACAACACATCATAACAACGAGGCTTGTATGCATTTCCCTTCTTTAAACCATGACTTAGGTGAAACCGTCGATGCACTGCGCGACAGTGTGCGTCAGTTTGTATTGGCTGAAATTGCCCCGATTGCCGACGAGGTAGATCGCAGCAATGAGTTCCCTATGCATCTATGGCGCAAGATGGGGGATATGGGTTTGCTCGGCATTACCGTTGAAGAAGAATACGGTGGTGCAGGCCTTGGTTATCTAGCTCACACCGTGGTGGTGGAAGAGATTTCTCGCGCTTCGGCTGCTATTGGTTTGTCGTATGGCGCGCACTCTAATCTCTGCGTGAATCAAATTCGCAAAAATGGCAGTGAAGCGCAGAAGCAAAAATACCTGCCCAAGCTAATTAGTGGTGAGCATATCGGGGCATTGGCGATGTCTGAGCCTAATGCTGGTTCGGATGTGGTGAGCATGAAGTTACGTGCTGATTTGAAAGGTGATCACTATGTCTTAAATGGCAACAAGATGTGGATTACCAATGGCCCGGATGCCGATGTTTTGGTGGTTTATGCCAAGACCGATATCCATGCAGGCCCCCGCGGCATTACCGCCTTCATCATTGAAAAAGGCATGAAGGGTTTTAGCACCGCGCAGAAGTTAGACAAGCTCGGCATGCGTGGTTCCAACACCGCCGAACTGGTGTTTCAAGACTGTGAAGTGCCGGTAGAAAACGTGCTGGGCACAGTTGGTCGTGGCGTTAATGTGTTGATGTCGGGTTTGGATTTTGAGCGTGTGGTGTTAAGCGGTGGCCCGGTCGGTGTCATGGCTGGCTGTTTAGATGTGGTGCTGCCCTATATTCATGAGCGCAAACAGTTTGGTCAGGCCATTGGTGAGTTCCAATTGATGCAGGGCAAGCTGGCCGATATGTATGTTGCGCTGAGCACCAGCAAAGCCTATTTGTATGCCGTGGCCAAAGCCTGTGACCGTGGCGAGACCACCCGTAAAGATGCCGCCGGGGTAATTTTATACACCGCAGAACAAGCCACCTGGATGGCGGGTCAAGCCATTCAATGTTTAGGCGGTAATGGTTATATCAATGATTACCCCACCGGCCGTTTCTGGCGTGATGCCAAGCTCTATGAAATTGGTGCCGGTACCTCCGAAATTCGCCGCATGTTAATTGGCCGCGAATTGTTTGGTGAAACCCTTTAAGGCCTTTAGCTAATGCGTTCAGGAGTGAACAGATGAAATCCATTCGAATTGGTTGTGCCTCGGCATTTTGGGGTGACACCAGCACTGCCGCCGAGCAGTTAGTGAATCACGGCAAGCTCGACTATTTAGTGTTTGATTACCTGGCCGAAGTGACCATGTCGATTTTGGCGGTGCAGCGCATGAAAGACCCGGCTCAGGGTTATGCCCGCGACTTTATTGAGGTGATGACACCACTGTTGCCGGCCGTGAAAGCACAAGGCATGAAAGTGATTAGCAACGCCGGTGGCATGAATGTTGGCGCCTGTCGTGATGCCTTAGCCGCAGCGGCAGAAGCCGCCGGCATTAGCCTGCGTATTGCCGTGGTGGAAGGCGATGACCTGACCATGCGCCAAGGTGAATTCCGCGAAGCTGGCATTACCGAGATGGACACCGGTGCAGCATTTCCCGGCATGCTGGTCAGCATGAATGCATATTTGGGCGCCCCTGCGGTGGCAGAAGCGCTGCGCCAAGGTGCCGATGTGGTGATTACGGGTCGCGGTGTTGATAGTGCGGTCACGCTGGGCCCCATGCTGTATGAGTTTGGCTGGGATGTGCGTGACTACGACAAGTTGGCGCAAGGCTCATTGGCCGGCCACATTATTGAGTGTGGTGCGCAGTGCACTGGCGGTAACTTTACCGACTGGTTAACCGTAGCCGACGGTTACGAAAACATGGGTTTCCCGTTTATTGATGTACGCGAAGATGGCTCGTTTATTGTGGGCAAACCCGAAGGCACTGGTGGTGCCGTTAATGTGGCCACCGTGGGCGAACAAATGCTGTATGAAATTGGCGACCCACGCGCGTATTTGCTGCCCGATGTACGTTGTGATTTCACTACCGCCACGCTAACGCAAACCGCTGATGATCAAGTGTTAGTGCAGGGTGCTAGCGGTTTTGCGCCACCCGATACTTATAAAGTGTCGGGCACCACACCGCGTGGCCATCGCATTACCTCGATGTTTTTGATGGGTGGGCGTGAAGCACCACAAAAGGCCGCGCGCGTGGCACAGGCCTTAATCAAAAAATGCGAAACCTTATTTGCCAGCAAAGGCTGGGGCCCCTTTAGCGAAACAGCAGTGGAGTTGTTGGGTGCAGAAACCATGTACGGCGCTAATGCCCGTGCCGGTGCGGCGGCCACGCGTGAAGTGGTAGTAAAAATTGCCGCCAAGCACAAAGAAAAAGCGGCCTTGGTGTTGTTCTCGAAAGAGTTGGCACAAGCCGCAACTGGCATGGCACCCGGCTTAACCGGCTATTTTGGTGGCCGCCCCAGTGTGCAGCCAGTGGTGCAATTGTGGTCCTGCAAAGTGCCTAAGCGTGATGTCAGCATCACCGTTGATTTTGAAGGCCAACGTACGCCAGTAGTGGTAGATGAAGGCCAACCGTTTGATGCTACGGCATTACCAGCACAGCCTGCCGGTGATGTTTGGTCGCCCACGGCTGATGCCGTTAACGTGCCGCTGATTAAGCTGGCGGTAGCACGCAGTGGCGATAAAGGTGATCACGCCAATATTGGTGTGATGGCACGTGACCCTGCTTATTTGCCGTATTTGCGTGCGGCACTGACCGAACAAAAAGTGGCGGCTTACTTTAAGCATTTAATTGCGGCTAATGGTTCGGTGT
>CAMTYC010000057.1:0-3652 GCA_947085865.1 uncultured Moraxellaceae bacterium | reverse complement strand
TTGGTACAGTAAACCTATTCTGGCGAGTTTTCCGCCTTTTCGCAACTTTGGTGTTATATGAGCGTAGATCAGGTCGCGATTTTGTTGGTGTTGGTAGGTGTCATGGGACTTTTCCTATGGGGGCGCTTACGCCATGACATTGTCGCCATGCTGGCGTTAATGGCTTGTGTGTTGCTTGGGCTGGTGCCAGCAGAAACAGCCTTTAGTGGTTTTGGCCATCCAGCAGTAATTACGGTGGCCTGTGTATTAATTCTGGGTTATGGCCTGCAGCACAGCGGTGCGGTGGATGTGCTGGCCGATAAAGTGCTGCCAAATAGCGCGGGCCCCATACTCTCCACTTTAGCGATTATGACGCTAGCGGCAATCTTGTCTGGCTTTATGAACAATGTCGGTGCGCTGGCGTTGCTGATGCCGCTGTCATTGCAAATAGCGACGCGCTTACATATTCCACCGGGCCGCATTCTCATGCCCTTAGCGTTTGGTTCTATTTTGGGTGGCATGACCACTTTGATTGGTACGCCTCCTAATTTGATTGTGTCTGGCTTTCGCGAAACCGCAGGCCTTGGTGGTTTTAGTATTTTTGACTTCAGCCAAGTCGGTGTGGCGATTGCTGTTAGTGGGGTGGCCTTTATTGGTCTGATTGGTTGGCGTTTAGTGCCTAGCCGGGCCACAGAGTCTGTGCAGGGTTTTGAGTCCGGCGCTTATCGCAGTGAGGTGCGTGTATTACCTGAAAGCCCTGCCGTGGGTGAGCCGTTATATAAAATTGAGCGCTTGCTAGACGAGGTAGATGCGCAAGTGGTTGGCATGGTGCGCGGTGAGTTCCGGGTGATGGTGCCAAACCCACGTCGAGTATTAAGGGCAGGCGATATTTTGCTGTTAGAAGTAGACCCTAAGCTGTTAACTAAAGTGCTTAAAAATACCGGATTGGTATTGGAAGAAGCCGTTAGCTTGGCCGAGTTAGACACTGATGAAGAAAAACCAGAAGGTGAACCAGAGGCAAGTACCGAGCCTAAAAAGCATGACGATGAGGTGGTGTTAAAAGAGCTGGTGGTGATGCCTAACTCACCTTTGCTGCACCGCACTGCCAGTGATATTGAGTTGCGTAGTCGTTATGGCATTAACTTATTGGCCATCTCACAGCGTGGCCGTCAAAGCATTAAGCGGCTGCGCACCACACCAATTTTTGCCGGTGATGTGTTGCTGATGCAAGGCTTGCCCGAGGCGATAGCAGGTTTTGCTGCAGACACAGAGTGTTTGCCTTTGGCAACGCGTGATTTGCAGCTGCCGAATCAAACCAGAATGTGGCAGTCAGTGGCCATTATGGCGTTTGCTGTTGCGGTTGCAGCCAGTGGTTTTGTGCCTGCATCGTTGGCATTTGCCAGTGGTGTGCTGCTGATGCTGATCGTGGGCGTGGTGCCGTTACGATCAGCCTATTCCGCCATTGATTGGCCCGTCATTGTATTGCTGGCGGCGATGTTGCCGGTAGCGGATGCTATGGCCAGTACCGGTGCCGCACAAACCGTGGCGGGTTTTTTGATTGATACCGTTGCCCAAGGCAATGCCGTGGCCGGGTTGGTGGTGATCTTGGTTATCACCATGTTGTTATCAGATGTGATGAATAATGCCGCCACGGCGGCGGTCATGTGCCCGATTGCCATGAGTGTGGCGAATTATTTGGGTGTGAACGTCGACACTTATTTGATGGCGGTAGCCATTGGTGCTTCATGCGCTTTTCTGACCCCCATTGGTCATCAAAACAACACATTAATCTTAGGCCCGGGTGGATTCCGCTTTGGGGACTACTGGCGCTTAGGTTTGGCGATTGAGGCCATTGTTTTACTGGTGGGTGTGCCGATGCTGTTATGGGTCTGGCCACTGTAGACCAGACCCATCAATGGCTTAATCCAATACGGTAAAGGTGAGGTCTGCGTGTTGCTGTAAGCGAGTAAGCAACGCGTCACCTAATAACGAGGCGGGTGTCCAAAAACCACCGGGTGTTTGTGCTGGAATATCCAGCGCTAAACAAGCGGCTGCTTGGCCCAACATTTTGGCAGTTGAGCCATAACCTGGGTCACCTTTGCCTGTTACCTTAACGGTGAGCTTTTCATCATTGGCTGTGCGGCCCACAAAGCGAATATCGTAATAACCGTTTTGCTGATCTTCAGGGCTTGGGCCTTCACCGGGCTTGGGCACCACAAATTTCTCTAGTACATAACGTGTGGGTGCCAGCGCAACACCGGCTAGGAATGCACCAATGCCAATCGCCATGCCACTGGCTGTCATGCGTCCACGCAAGCCTTTGCCGGTCAACATGGCTTCGTCATAACGGAAGTCTGAACCGTAGGCGTTGCCCTGCAGTGCATTACTGCGATGCACCACACGGGTGTTAATGCCCGCCATGATAAAAGGCGCTGCCCAAGCACCAAAGTCAGCGTCAAATTCTGCAAAGGTGACATTGGCCTGGCGTGCTTTAAAACCATGATCAGTAGGGCAAAGTGCATACGGGTCAGCTAGTTGGCGACGCAATGCCGGGTCGGCCACTGCTTCACGTGTCACATTAATCATGCTGGCCACAGTGCCACCCGAGATGCCACCTTTAGCCGCTTTAACGCGCATTTTTACCGTGTTGCACGGTGCATTAAAACGTTCATTAGCCTGTTGCTGTAGGAAATAAACGCCTAGGTCGGATGGAATCGAGTCAAAGCCACAGCAATGCACAATGCGTGCACCGGATGCTTTTGCTGCCAGCTCATAACGGCTAATCATCTGTGGAATCCACTGCACCTCACCGGTCAAGTCGCAATAATGTGTGCCGGATTCGGCGCAGGCTTTGACCAATGGTTCGCCATAGAGCGCATAAGGACCAACGGTGGACACAATCGTATTGGTTTGTACGCACAGTGCCGATAGACTATTTTCGTCAGCTGCGTCTGCAATTAATAAATCTAGGTCAGCGGCAGCATCGCCGAAGGCGTTACGGACTTGCTCTAATTTAGATTGCGATCGACCCGCCGCAGCCCAGCGCAGATCACCGTCTGTACCAAAGGTGTCGAGCAGGTAGCGGCATAAGATTTGGCCAACAAAACTGGTGGCACCGAATACAACGAGATCATATTGAGTTGTGCTCATGACGACTCCAAAGACGTGACGTAAAGTCATCTGATGCTACGGCATTTTTCAGAAAAGGAAAAAATTATGTGGACTAAATCATCTTGGCGCACCGTTAGTGCGGCGTTATTTTCAGTATTTATGTTGTCAGCATGTGTTTCGACTGCGGCAACGACGGGGGGCTCTGCTCCGGTAGTGCCTTCTAAAAAAGCTCAGGGCAACGAGCCATTCTGGCAGGTAAAGCTTTTGCCTGGCCTATGTAGAGACAATATGAGCGGCATGGTCTACCCAGAAACAGCTACCTTAACCTTTAATGGCAAAGCGTATTCTGGCTGCGCTGGTGAGCCAATAACCGTGTTGGCGGACACCGAGTGGCAAGTGAAAACGATTAAGGGCCAAGCGCTAGCGGACACCATAAAAGTGACTATTCGCTTGGATGCTGAGCGTGTGTTTGGAACATCTGGCTGTAATCGCTACTTTGGGTCGTATCAATTAACAGGCGAAGGGCTACGCTTTGGTGCGATTGCTGGTACACGTATGGCCT
>CAMTYC010000056.1:0-8859 GCA_947085865.1 uncultured Moraxellaceae bacterium | reverse complement strand
ACTTCCGTGTGTGTTGCATCGCGAACCGAGCTGACCAAAATATCCAGCGCAGCCTGAAAGCTTGGCGCAGAGTCCACTTCTTGGACGATGCGTCGTAGCGTTTCTAACATGCTTGGTTCGTTTTGGGGCATGAGCCTTATCCTGTGTGCGCGTGGAATACAGGCAGTCTAGGTTGCAGCTCTTTTAGTGCTTTGCGATAAACCTCGCGCTTAAAAGACACCACTTGATCTAGCGGATACCAATAACTAACCCATTGCCAGCGATCAAACTCGGCGGGTTTTTGAATGTCGAGCTTGATACGGGCTTCATCGCTGATTAATCGTAATAAAAACCAGCGTTGTTTCTGACCAATGCATAGCGGTGGTTTGTCATTACGAATAAATCGTCTGGGCAAACGATAACGCAGCCAGCCTTTGGTTTGTGCCAGCAGTTCAACATCTTGCGGCTCAAGGCCGATTTCTTCGCGCAGCTCACGATACATGGCTTGTTCAGGCGATTCGCCGTCAATAATGCCACCTTGTGGGAATTGCCAAGCATCATGACCATAACGCCGGGCCCACAAAACTTGGCCGTGGTCATTGGCCACGATAATGCCCACATTGGGTCTAAAACCATCTCCGTCTATCACGAGAGAGTCCTTAATAATCATTTCGTTATTGCTTGCATTAGTACCCTAGGCCTGCGCCATGAGCAAGCTTGGCCACGGATTTTTTGCACAGTTGTGGCTAGAATAGTGGCCAATAGGAGATTGTTTATGACTTTGGCGCTTTTTGACTTAGATAACACCTTAATCGCGGGTGATTCAGATCATGCTTGGGGGCAATTTTTAGTTGATCGTGGTGTGGTCGATGCTGATGCCTATCAGCGCGCCAATGATCAGTTTTATCAAGACTACCGTGCTGGCACCTTGGATATTGTGGCCTATTCGGAGTTTGTTTTTGCTGTTTTAGCGCGTAATGACGAGGCCACGTTATTGGCTTGGCGCGAGGCGTTTATTCAAGAGCGCATTGAGCAAATGTTACTGCCTAAGGCGTTTGACCTGCTGCAGTATCATCGTGGGCAAGGTCATACCTTGGTCATTATTACCGCGACTAATCGTTTTGTGACTGAGCTGATTGCACAGCGCTTGGGTGTAGACCACTTGATTGCCACTGAGCCTGAGCGAGATGGTTCGGGTCAATTCACAGGTAAGCTGGCTGGAGTGCCTTGTTTTCAGGCAGGTAAAATTACTCGCTTACACGCATGGTTGGATGAACATCAAGCTGATTTAGAAGGCGCTTGGTTTTACTCGGATTCGCGTAATGATCTGCCATTATTAGAGGCGGTTACTCACCCTGTGGTGGTGGATGCTGATCCCGTGTTGGTAAAAATTGCCGAAGAGCGTGGCTGGCCGGCACTCAGTTTGCGCGACTAAGTCTGCGCGGTTAAGACGGTCTTAAGCCGTGCCGAAGCGAATGAGCCGAGTGTCGGTGGCAATGAACTCAATTGGCTGATCCCAAGGTGCTATTGGTAATTCGCTAAGCTGTTGGAAGTCATGTGCTAAACCGACTAGGCGTGGTTTACGAGGCCGGTGCGCAAAGCTGGCTATCAGCCTATCGTAATAACCGCCACCCATGCCCAGTCGCTGTCCTGTCAGGGTAAAACCAACCAATGGCATCAGCATGACATCGAGTGTCCATGCGGGCTGTTGCCTTCCTTTGCTGGGCTCATTAATGCCCCAACGATTACGCCGCCAGCGTGACGCCCCTGCTGGCTGACGAAAAATCACGCCTTGTGCTTGCAGTGGCTGCAACACGGGGTAGTACACCCGATGTTTTTGCTGAAGAAATAAGTGCGGAGAAATTTCGCCATCATTGGCGCTATAGGCCGCAATGTTTAGTTTTGGTCGTTTTATAAGGCGCTGAAGCTGCCGTTGTAAGCCGCGTGCAGCAATATGTTGCTGCCTGGCGCTGAGCGAACGACGCGTAGCCTTAAGCTGCTGGCGCAATTGCTGACGCAGCAAATGGTGTTCAGGGGGAAGTGTTTGTTGATGAAAAGACATCGTAAAAGAAGACTCTCCGAGGTGCCGCTGTCCATCTTGGCCCTTGAACCCGGGGGTTCAAGGGGGAAGCAGCGTTTTCATTTTAGGCTTTCCGACTAGCGGACCTGCACACCACGAAAAACAACCACAACCCATAGGATTAAACATCGGCTCAGGGGTCTTGATGAACTGGCGCGCACCCCAGAGAATGACCTCAGTATAATCGCCGTTTGTGTGTTTGTAACTGAACAGTTTGTTATAAAAACGTTAATGTTCAGATGGCCTAGTTCGCAGCAGTGTCCGCTAATGTTTGTTCCATACGTGTAATTAGTTGGCTAATTGCTTCAGCGCTGACCGGGCTTTCGCTGCCCTGTTGCCTAAGACCGAGCAGCTCATGGCTAATATTCAAAGCGGCAATAACAGCGATGCGCTCAAGTCCTAACATTTTGCCGCTACCGCGAATGTCACGCATTTTGCGGTCTAAATAAAGTGCTGCGCGGCGCAGGTTGTCCTGCTCGTTGGGCGGACAACTAATTTTGTAGGCCTTGTCGAGAATAAAAATATCAACAGTGCTGGTTTGCTCAATGCTCATGCTGATGACACCCGTGAACCTTTGTTATGACTGGGCTTCAAGCGCTTTAAGGCGCTCTAAAATAGCTTCTACTCGCGCTTTTGCATCGTGGTTGCGCAGCTTAAGATCATCACGCTCCTGACGCAGCGCGGCGTTGTCTTTATGCAGCTGCTGAACACGCACAATTAAGGCGTCGAGGTGTTGCTTGAGTTGCTGATATTCCTGTTCACGCATGTTTTGTTCGCCGTGATTCGTTCTGGCAGCTACTATAGGACGACGTATCGGTTGTGCCAACTGAAATCCAAATAGTATTTAGGAGACTGCCATGCAAGCAGCCACCCTGCCCACCATAGAGTCGTTGGGCTTGATCTTATTACAGGCCAATGCCGACTGTACCGCGCCCGAGCTGCACGGTGTATTAACGGGACTGTTAGCGTCTGGTGCACGTTTAAATCGTGTGGCGTTAATGAAAAATCTGGAAGCACATGCTGACCCACAACAAGCTTTTAATGATGAAGTCATTGCTGGGCTTTGGCAGTTGCAGCTATCAACGCTGGAAGACCTAGGTGCTGATGAGCTGACTTTTCAGCCTATGCTGCCTGAAGACGATGAACCGTTGTCTGAGCGAGTGACCGCTATTGGTGATTTTTGTCGTGGCTTTTTAGCCGGCTTTGGTATTGGGGTGGATGCCAAGCATCCATTTTTAGCCGAGGCAACAACGCGCGAAACCTTGCAAGACATCAGTGAAATTGCACGTGTTGATTGTGCAGATGAAGATGACGAAGAAGGTGAAGAGGCCTATACCGAGTTGTGTGAATTTGTTCGCTTAGCCGTGATTCATTTTTTTGACGAATTGGCTCCGCGTGAAGAGCAGGTGCATGATGCGGTTGATTCGCCATCCACACAGCACTGATGCTTTTTTTTGAGTAGCGCCCTATGTCAGCTTTTATTTCCGCGCAAGAATTTGCTAGTCGTCGTTCGCATTTGATGCAGGCGGTAGGTCCTGATGCGGCGGTTATTTTGCCGGCAGCGATTCATCATCACCGTAACCGTGACAGTGAGTACCGCTTTCGTCAGCATTCTAATTTTTATTATCTAACCGGCTTTGCTGAACCAGAGGCTGTGGTGGTTTTGCTGCCGGGTCGAAGTGAAGGCGAATTTGTGCTGTTTTGCCGTCCACGTGACCGTGAAATGGAAATTTGGAATGGCTACCGTGCGGGGCCTGAAGGAGCGGTTGCGAACTTTGCTGCTGATCAAGCGTTTGTGATAAATGAGCTGGCCCAGCGTTTACCTGAGTTATTGGCCGGTCGCCGTCAAATTCATGCGCCCATGGGTGAGCACCCTGCTTTTGAGCAGCAACTAACGCAGGTATTGGTGGGCTTACGCGCTCGCAGTCGTGCCGGTGTGGCAGCACCTCTGTCGTTGCAGGTGCTGGATGCTACGTTGAGTGAGCAGCGCCTAATTAAGTCTTCGGCAGAAATTGCGGTGATGCAACGTGCGGCCGATATCAGTGCACAAGGTCATATTCGCGCTATGCAGTTGGCAGCTCCCGGGCGATATGAATATGAACTAGAGGCTGAGCTGCTGCATGAGTTTGTGCGTAATGGCTGCGCTGCGCCAGCTTATAACAGCATCGTGGGTAGTGGTCATAACGCCTGTATTCTGCATTACAACGACAATAATAAAATGCTGGCGGATGGCGACTTAGTCCTGATTGATGCCGGTGGTGAATTAGATCATTACGCCGCTGATATCACGCGTACTTTCCCTGCTAATGGCCGTTTCAGTGCGCCGCAACGTGCGTTATATGACGTTGTTTTGGCGGCTCAAATGGCCGCTATAGATTGCGTTAAGCCTGGTGCGTCTTGGCAGGCTCCACATGATGCGGCTGTGCGTGTGTTGTCGCAGGGCTTGCTGGATTTGGGCTTGCTTAAGGGCAGTATTGATGAAGTCATTGAGCAGGGCTTATTCCGTCGCTTTTATATGCATCGCACCGGCCATTGGCTGGGCATGGATGTGCATGATGTGGGTGACTACCAAGTAAATAGCAATTGGCGTCCGCTGCAGGCTGGCATGGTGCTGACGGTAGAGCCCGGCCTGTACATTGCGCCTGACGATGAAACGGTTGCCGAGCAGTGGCGCGGCATTGGTATTCGCATTGAAGATGATGTGGTGGTGACCGACAGCGGTAATCACGTGTTAACCGCAGCGGCGCCAAAAACGGTAGCTGCTATTGAAGCCTTAATGGGTGGCGCATGAGTCTGCCAACACAGACCGACCTGATCATTGTGGGTGGCGGCATGGTCGGCGTCACCTTGGCTTTGTTGATGGCCCAACGTATGCCGGAAAAGCAAGTGTTGCTGCTTGAGTCTATGCGCTTTCCAGCATTGCCTGAAAATGAACCGCTGCCCTATACCGCAGGCTTTGATGCCCGCAATACCGCTTTGTCTCGGCGCACGGTGCAGGCGTTTACGGACTTAGGCCTATGGCCTCAGTTGCAGCCGCATGCCGTGCCTATTCATGAAATTCACGTCTCTGATCGTGGCCACTTTGGTTTTTCTCGGTTAAATGCAGTAGAGGAACGTGTCGAAAGCTTTGGCCAGGTAATTGAAAATGCCTGGTTAGGTGTGGTGTTGTTGGCAGCCTTAAAGCAGTGCCCTTCTGTGGTGATTGCTGACGGTGTTGAAGTTAAGCAACTGATCACCGGAAGTGAAAAGGCCAGCGTTCGTTGCCAAACTGCGTTAGGTGAAATGACTATTTCTGCGCCTTTAGTGGTTGCTGCTGATGGCACGCACTCTCAATGTCGTGACTGGTTGGGCTTGTCAGCACAATGGCATGATTATCAGCAGACAGCATTGGTGACGACTGTCGCAACGAGTTTGCCTCATGAACATCGAGCCTTTGAGCGCTTTACGGCCAGTGGTCCCATTGCTTTATTACCCTTGCCCGACTTTGCCGATGGCGCCAAACAAACACGTCGATCGCTGGTATGGGCATTAAGCACGGCAGAGGCGGAGCGTATTAAAGCGCTGGACGACAAAGCCTTTATGCAGGAATTGCAGGCGGCTTTTGGGCGTCGTGCAGGTCGCTTTCAGCGCGTCGGTCAGCGCCATGCCTATCCGTTACAGCTAATGGTGGCGCCAAAACAAACGCTGTCGCGCGCAGTGATTATGGGCAACGCGGCACACAGCCTGCATCCTGTTGCGGGCCAAGGTTTTAACCTGTGTTTGCGTGATGCTTTGGTGTTAGTTGAGCGCTTAGCCCAGGCAAGCACAAATCAGCAAGACTGGGGTGATGCCACTTTGTTGGCCAGTTATGAAGCGTCGCGGCAAAGTGATCAGTCGCAAATTATTCGTTTCTCTGACAGTTTGGTGCGGGGCTTTTCCAGTGATGCGCCAGCGTTAGTGTTGTTGCGCAATATTGGTTTAGTGGGCTTTGATCTGCTGCCCGGTGCTAAGCCAACATTGGCCCGTTATGCCATGGGATTAGATCATGTCTGAATCGGTGCAACGGTTTGATCTAGTCGTGGTGGGTGCCGGCATGGTCGGCAGTCTGTTTGTATTGCGCTTGCTGCAGTCGCCACTGGCAAAAGGGCTGCGTATTGCGGTGATTGAGGGGCAGCAAACAGTGGCACCTCAAGGTGACTATGCCCTGCGTGTATCGTCACTGTCTTTGGCGAGTGAAGCACTGATAAATCACGTTGGCTGTGGTGATGCTTTAGGTGCGCTACGCCACTGCCGCTATACAGATATGAAGGTGTGGGATGCGGATGGTACCGGCAGTGTGCATTTTCGAGCCAAAGAAGCTGGGCAGTCGCGCTTGGGTTCGTTGTATGAAAATGACAGCATTCAGGCGGTTTTGTCGCAGGCGTTATGGCGGCAACCTCAAGTCACAGCCTTTTGTCCTGATCGGCTATCGGATGTACAGCGTTTATTGCAAGGCTGGCGTGTCCAAACCGCATCTGGTGCGTTGTTGGAAGCGCCACTGTTAATCGCTGCCGATGGTGCCCTGTCGCGTACGCGTGAATTGGCTGGCATTCAATGTGCCCAATGGGATTACCAACAACAAGGTTTGGTGGCCACTGTGCGTACTGAGTTGCCGCATGCCAACACGGCTTGGCAGCGTTTTTTAAGTGCTGGTCCATTGGCTTTTTTGCCGCTAGATAACCCACATTATTGCTCTATCGTTTGGACGCTACCTTCGGCGCAAGCACAACATCTGTTGAGCTGTGCTGACGATGATTTTAATGCGGAACTGTCACAAGCTTTTGAGCGCAAATTGGGCGCGGTCAGCGTGGTGGGTAAGCGAGCCGCCTTTCCCCTGATAGCACGTCATGCTGAGCATTATGTGTTGCCCGGCTTGGCCTTGATCGGTGATGCCGCGCACAGTATTCATCCGCTAGCAGGTCAAGGTGTCAATTTAGGCTTCTTAGATGCGGCTGCCCTAGCCGATCGACTGATACAGGGGCTATCGAAAGGTCTTTGCCTGCACGATGATTTTAATTTGCGCCGCTACAGTCGTGATCGTCGTGGCCACAATGAATTGTTCATGCGCAGCATGACAGGCATGGAATGGTTATTTGCTAGTGACTCGCCATTTTGGCGTATGGCTCGTAATCACGGTATGCGCTGGTTTAATCAGTCTGGCCCCATCAAGCAAATGGTCATGGCGGCAGCACTAGGCAAGTTGTCGGAAAATTCGCGCCATTAACAAAACAAATACGTTGTATTTCTGGCTTGATTGTTTAAGTTTTAGTAGGTTTACGTCAACAAAAGTAAAAACGCTGCGGCCAAAGAGCAATGCAGCTATTTAAAAATATTAAAAACGCACAATAAAAGGGTGCCACACCATGAATAAGCAGAACATCCTGCGCGCTTCGGCGGCAGCTTTCTTTTTTCTTCCGACGTTTTCTGTCGCTTCTATGGGTACGGTTGCCAGTAATTTTGGTTTGCTGCCACAAGATGTCGCTACGGCACAAGCACTATCCCTATTTAGCAATCAGCCATCTGCGGTGTACTACAACCCAGCATATTTAGCGCGTGACCGCCAAGGTCATTTCAGTGCTGCTTATTTGTTCACAGATCAAGAGTTGCGTGCCAAGGGCTGGGGTGAGCCAAATGTGGTGGTGCAAGATGAGGTCATTGAAGATCGCTCAAACTATAATGTTTTGTTGGGCTTTAAGACTGACTTAAGCTCGATGTTAAAAAGTAACCGGGCAATGGTCTTAGGCTTGATGCTTGGTGCTGAACGAAGTGGCGAGCGCCTTCTGTCGTTTGACTCGCAAACTAGCCAAACTGCCCAATCATTTCGTTATGGCCAACAGTCGTTATTTTTAAGCGCAGGTGTTGGTCTGAATGTGATGCCTGGTTTTGATGTCGGTGCAGCAGCACGTATCACATTGGCAGCCGATGCTCAGCTCAATACAGTGGCAAGAATCACTGATGGTGATGAGGCATTAGAGCAAGAACAGCTGTTATTGACTGCAAAGCCATCAATTCAACCTATTCTCAGCGGTACCATTAATTGGGGCGAGGTGGTTTGCCCTAAAAAGGACTGTTGGTTAACGGGGCTTGAGACAGCAGCTTCGTGGCGATATGAGTCCGCGGTTAAGACAAATATTTCTGGTAATGCATTCTTGGGCGGTGCACCAGCTTTGCCTCTTGTACTCAGCACGATTGATGGATATTCGCCAGAAACCTTTACAGCAGGTATTCACTACAATCTCTATAAAGCGCGTTTTGGTCTAACGGCAGATTATCAGTTGTGGTCAGGTCTCGAAGACAATCTTCGTCGTGACACAGTACGTGATCAAGCAAACTTGAAATTTAACGATGTTTTGATTCCTCGATTAGGGATGGAGTATCGCTTAAATAAAGAATTTAGTTTCCTTTTTGGTGTGTCATACGAGCAGTCACCACTTAAAAGCTCGCAGTCTTTAGATGTTAACTTTGTGGACAATGACCGACTGGTGTTTGGTGCAGGCTTTTCGTACTTGATTGAAAAAGCCTTATTCCTATCACAGCCCGTACGCATGGACTTTGCTTATCAGTATCACCATTTGTTTGACCGCGACTTTTTGTTATCGACCACTCGATCACCTAATGAGCAAGACCCTGCAGCTTGCACATTTAACGGTACGCCTGCGCGATGTGAGCGTGTTACCAGCGATGGTGGCGCACATGTCGTAAATGCCTCAATTAATTTAACGTTTTAATTTATAAAAGGTGGCAGCCGTGCGTTATTTAGTCGTTTTGTTGACTGCAGTTTT
>CAMTYC010000055.1:0-6644 GCA_947085865.1 uncultured Moraxellaceae bacterium | reverse complement strand
CCACAATCGGCGATTGGGTGGAGTGAAACCCACTGATAGCACCACAGGTGATGGTTAAAAACAGCAGAGGCCAGATCGGCAAACCACTAGGGTTAGGCTCTAAAAAGTCATGTGTATGATGGCCACTGACATAATCAAATATTCCACCCACGGTTGGCAGATGCGGTGCATCCATCAGCAACACCACCGCAATCAGCAGCGTCATCACAATCATCAGGCCACCAAAAATTGGGTAAAACCTGGCTACAATCTTGTCGATGGGAATTAACGTTGCAACGAAGTAATAACCCAGAATGACCAGCACCCAGAACAGATTGTTGCCGAAAATCGTGCCCTCAAACGCGGACAGATTACTGAGCAGCCCAGCCGGGCTCATAATAAAAACCACACCTACAAAGAACAGCAGCATCGAGGTGAACACCAACATCACCCCTTTAAACACCACGTTGTAATAACGCTTGGCAATCTCCGGCAAGCTTTTGCCATCTTCCTTCAGGCTCATCACGCCCGAAAAATAATCATGCACTGCACCACCCAGTACATTGCCAATCACAATCCACACCAAGGCAACCGGGCCATACAACGCGCCCAGAATTGGGCCGAAGATGGGTCCTACACCCGCGACATTAATAAACTGAATCAGAAAGGCTTTTACTGGATGCAGCGGCACATAGTCCACACCATCATTTAGGCGATTAGCGGGCGTTGCGGCAGAGGGGTCAATGCCGGCCTGCTTTTCAACGAAGGGGCTATAAAGCTTATAACCCAGCAACAGAACCCCAATACACAGCAAAAAAATCAGCATTCGCAGTCTTCCTTAGGCTTTTTATTATTGGGGCAAAGTTATGTGGCAGGCTCAACTCGGGCGCCAGCAAACTTAGGCAGATCATCATTGGCTTCAAACCAATTGGCCTTGGAATCATAATAAATGTGAAAAGCCGGTGATGTGTTGAGGTCACCGTCAATCAAACCCGCTCTGATTCTAAACACGCTAGGTACGTTTACATGTTGGCTGTAGATGGGCGATCCACAAACCTTACAAAATACTCGCCGCTTACCGGGTGAAGACTCAAACGAGCTCAATAGCTCGCCGCCCTGAACAAACCGAAGTGCTGTGGCAGCAACTGGAGTATTGGTGACAAATGGCGTGCCTTGCGCTTTTCGACACTGCGAACAATGACACATTTGTATGGGCTCAAGCTCACCCTCAATTTCGAACGCAACGCCACCGCATAAACAACTACCTGAATACATGACTGCTCCTACATTTCAGCCACCGAATACCGTAAAGCTCAACCAGACATAGACACCGTAGCCAGCCAAAAGTACTCCCCCTTCCGTACGACTCAGACGCCGCCCGGTGTATAAAAACAAGAGCAAAAGCAGCGAGGTGCCAAGCATGACCCATTGATCAAAATCTAGGATTCGTGGGTGAACAGGAAGTGGTTGAAGAAGAGCTGATATTCCGAGAATTCCAAGCAAGTTAAAGATATTACTGCCGAGTATGTTGCCAACAGCCACATCAGCGTGACGCCGAATAGCAGCAATCACTGATATGGAAAGCTCAGGAAGCGAAGTGCCCACAGCTACCAGCGTCAAGCCAATGACAGCCTCTGGCACACCAAAATGCGATGCAATACCAATGGCTCCAATCAGGAGAACCTGTGATCCAGCAATCAAAAGCACTAGGCCAAAAATCACTGCGGCAACCGTCCACAGAGCCGACTTGGGAACAACAGAAAGCTCTTCTGCTTCGGCTTGGTGCATCACTCCCGAAGGCGTAGCATGATACTTCTCACTCCAGTAAGCCCATACCAGATAGGCAGCCAGAGCACCGAGGAATATGGCGGCATCCACACGCCCTAGCGCGCTTCCTCCGACGAGAACCACGAACAATATGCTAGCGGCAACTACTGTGACAGCGTCACGTCGCAACGCCAGTGGTTTAACCGCTAACGGCGTAATCAATGCACACACACCAAGGATCAGCAAAATATTACCGATATTGCTGCCCACAACGTTGCCAATCGCGATATCAGGCTGCCCTTCAATCGCCGCATTCACCGATACAACTAATTCTGGAGAGGAGGTTCCGAAGCCTACGATGACCAGACCGCTTAGCAGTGGCGATACACCAAGGCGCTTCGCCGCTGCCAACGAACCACGAATTAATGCCTCACCGCCAACGGTTAGCAACGCTATACCGAGAAGCAGAAATAAAATGTTCAACGCCATTGAGATGCCCTAGTTAGCCCTATTGCCATGCAAGCTTTAGTAGCATCTCACTCTAGCAAAAGGCTTAACCTCATGGTGAGCACTAGGCTCTCAACAACGCAAATATTTTTGAGGGGCCGCCTCAAATTGACCTATTTAAAAACGGTAACCCACTGCAGCACCCACTACCCATGGGTCAATTCGCACATTACCAACACTGACACCATTTACTGAGGCCTTAGACTCAATATTTATCCAACGAGCATCAATACTCGCAACCCACTTAGGCGACAGCGCATAATTCACACCGGCATGAATGGCTAGACCAACGGAATCTTTAAAATGAACCTTGGTACCAGCTAATGGCCCAGTGGTCTTTTCCTGAAAGAAGGTCGTGTAATTAATCCCGACGCCAAAAAAAGGCGATAGCTGATTTTCCGGATTAAAGTGATATTGCAAACTCAATGTAGGTGGCAAGTGCTTAGTACTGCCTGCTGCTGTGCCATTTAAACTAAAATCATGTTTAAACGGTGTTGACGCTAAAAGCTCCACACCTACATTTTTATTAAAAAAGTATTCAACTGTAATTGTCGGCTGAATATCTGAGTCAACATCCGTTTTGAGAGCACCCCCCGCCAACGAACCGTTATTACTATTGGGCGTTACCTGATGGGCACCTACTTTAACCAGCCAATCCTCTGCACTTGCCAAAGCTGGCATAGTTGCGATGCTTAATGCGGATAAAGCGGTCAGTATTGTCGAGCGTTTCATTTGCAGATCTCCTATTGGGCGACCTGCATTTTGTTCGATACGCTTTTTAGAAAAGTTGATCTAAATCAATTTTGTAGCTAACAGTAGTTGAATAGCTGTTTTGGTTAAGGTTTCATATTTTTCCAAGCAAATACTGAAGCTGAAATCACGATACCGATAGCGGCGCCAAAATATAGCGTCTCTAGTGTGGCACCAACCTCTACTGCTTGCTCAAGAAATAGAATTACTAAAATAACGACTGCCACCTGACTCAATGTAACTTTCAAGTCATGGAAAGTATCGATATCAAGCGCTTTAAGGAATTTGCTTTCCTCGATAGATATCGGATAGATGAATAAACGATACAAGCTCACAGCTATGATATGGAAGGTAATAGCTATCAGTAAAAGATCTAGTAGCTTGAGGAGTCCGACAGCGAGACTTTTGCCACGAACCGCAGTAGAGGGTATATCTCGCAACACATCCACTGCTACATTAAAAATAATTTTTGCCGAGACACCGTACAAGAGTACGCATGACACAGCACTAATAGTCACTGCAACAAGCACCAGAAACCGGCTACTTCTGAAAACCCTTTCGATCATGATTACTCCAAACTAACTAACGCAATTAGCCAAATAAGTATTTAGTTATTATTGCCTATTAATCCATGCACCGCCTTCAGGCTATCCGTGCTCTTAGAAAGCTCACTTTTTGCAAACGCCTCAATCGCTTTTTCATGCGCATAGACATAGGCAAAGAACTGCTGATCGGCTTCGTTAGCATGTTGCTTCAAACGCAAAAACTTTTCCTGAAACGGCACGGTGCCATCTTTTAAAAGTTTCATTGCCAAGCGCCACGGCATCAGACCCAGCGCAGCCCCTTCCGCGCGACCCTTTAAAGCCCAACCTTTGGGCTCTTCCACAGTCTGACCAGATTCCTGCATATAGGCCAAATAACGATCCAGTGTGTGCTGTTCAAGCGCCTTTAACGCCAGCCACTTTTGTTTTCGTTCTTTATTTCGGGTGAGTTGTGCCGCGGTGTCGAATAGCGCAATGCCATACACTTCCGATTCATGGATGCGCTGCAAATCATTTTTGTATTGCGGATAAGTCATCAGCTATTACCTAACCTTGGTTGCATTTAATGTATAGGCCCAACGCCAACCTAACTTCTGCAACGGCACAAAACCATGCTGTTGCAAGGTCGCAGCTACCTGTTCTGCTGTTTCGAAGTCTGGATCTGGGTGATGCTCGGTAATCGATAACACACCGCCTGGCTTCAACACCCGCGCCGCCTCACTCAGAAAAGACGCCTGCGCCTCAATCTCACCAAACACCGTCACCATAAACATGGCATCGAAGCTGTTATCTGCAAACGGCAGCGCCTTGCCATCCGACTGCTGCGTAACAAAATTGTTAATGCCAGCCGCCTTCAGCTTAGCGGTACTTTTCTCCAACATTTCTGGCTGAATATCCAACAAGGTTAATAAACCCTGCGGAATTCGCTTCGCCACTGCCACGCTGTAATAACCCGAACCGGGCCCAATTTCGAGCACCTGCGCATCTGGCTTAATCGGCAAGCGCTCGGCCACCGTTTGTGCTGACATAATCACACCGCGCCCGGGCAGATCCAAAAACCACGCCATTTGATGGGGAAATACACCGCGACCAAAGGCATTTTTCCAAATATTGATTTGCTCAGATAACTTCATATTGGTGCCTTGGAGAAAATAATTCAGCCGCTAGTTTGCATGAGCCGTGAGCATTCCCTGCAAGCGACTTTCTAGCATGGCATGAAATGAACTTATTTCTTCTAAATTATCATCTGTGCAATTTTCAGGCGGGAAAATTGGCTCACTTAGGTAATGAACCAGTTTGGCAGGTTTAGGCACAATCGTGCCGAACGCTCCGAAGGCAATCGGAGCCGCTAGCCTGTGGCGGTTGTATACCCAATCCGTCAGTGGATTCGATACCACATGATAAAGATCATCGGCCGCTGGACAAGCTGACAGGATTACCGGAGCGCCAGCACGCGCGGCCAATTTTGCAAACCCTTTTCGATCACTGATTTTGAGCTGGTATCTTTGACTGCTGGGCTTTAGTGCCTCGCGCATTCCGCCTGGTGCTACAAGCACCAGCTCACCATCACGTAACAAGTTGTCCGCATTGTCCTGTGAGCCTTCAACAAAACCATAGGCCGATGCCATGTCACGGATCAGGGGAATTTTGAATATATAACGATCGCCTAGCAGATGAACATTGCGCCCTAACTTAGCTCGAACAGCAGCAGCAAGCAGACCACTGTCATAAGTGGCTAGTGAATGATTCACCACAATCAAGGCCGGCCCGCTGGCGGGAATATGCTCCAGCCCCTCAACACGGTGCTCATGATATTGCGCCACTCGCGCCATGAATTTGTCTGCAACATCGATAATATTCATCAAAATGCCTTTTATATCGCCGACTTCGATAACTTGTCTTGCGTTAAAAACACCCACGCAAAAAACAGCATAAACACAAAATCATTCAGCCCATAGATGCTGTAAAACACTCCAGCAAAAAGATCTTTTTCATAAACAGCCGCAAGGCTGTTGTCATTTATCCATAGCAACCAAACCACCACATACACCAGCTTTTCTATCGCAAATGCACCTGCCAGCCACTTAATGCCAGAAGTTATTGAAGCCGCACTTAAGTAAGCCAAACCCCACACGATAATCATCAGCAAACCAAAGTTAGACATCACAACTGGATCAAACTCGTTAATGGCTGAGTTGGTAAACCCACGTGAGAAAATGAGCACCCCGCCAATATTCATCATGGCTGCTGCAATAAAGCCCATTTTGACCAAATCGTTTTTCATAATTTACCTATCCTCTCAAAGCTTAAGATGGATATAAACATAACCGTCACAGCACAACACCCTTTGGGTTAGGTCCAAACTCATTCTCGTCGGCATCACTGTCTTTAATCAGGAACACCAGCAGCACGATTGCACCGACTAACGGGATCAAGCCGATTAACAACCACCAGCCACTACGCCCAATGTCATGCAGACGACGAACGCTGACCGCCAGCGAGGGAATAAACAAGGCAATGGATAAGATGCCGCTTAACAAGCCCACACCCGCCTCGACACTGAACGTGCCAAAAACGCCGTCCACAGCCGCCAAAACGAAGAAGATCAGCAGGTAAAAAAGTACGAAATACCAATACTCTGCACGCTGGGCGCGCCCCGTAAAGGTGGCGTATCTGTTTAAAACAATCAGAAACCAATTCATGCTTGCTCCTTGCTAATTGATGCCTCGAATAGACCTTTAGGTTCACTTAAGCAACATCGTGCGCCACCGAACAGACACGGTTATTCCACATTTCCAGCTGACACGCTCCGCCATTATTCTTTTGTCATTAGGGGTAAAGTCATCCCTATTGGTACTGCTCATATCTACCCTTTCTCAATGAAACATAACACCCAAGTTCAGCGGAACCGCGCAGCGGTTTCCGCTGAAACGCGCAGTTAGGTGGCAATTTGGACAGCAGCACGAGCATGTTCATCGTATTCCCAGAACTCAACTTCGGCAGGAACGAGGTGTCGGTAACATCGTAGGTAGTAACTCGTAAGACTTTCCCCGTCCCCGCGTCGAAGATCCTTGAGGACGAACATGATCTTCCTGTACT
>CAMTYC010000054.1:0-26515 GCA_947085865.1 uncultured Moraxellaceae bacterium | reverse complement strand
GTTAATGACAAGGTGCAACTAGCGGCATTAGAACGTGTATGGCAACAGGCACAGGCAACAAACCTAATGCGAGCTGGAGTTACGATCTTAGACCCCAACCGTGTTGATATTCGTGGTGAGTTAAGTCACGGAGCTGATGTAAGCTTGGATGTTGGTGTCATCATTGAAGGGCGTGTTGTGCTGGGTGATAACGTCATTGTGTCTGCAGGTTGTGTACTGAAAGATTGTGAGGTGGGCGCGGGTACCATCATCAAGCCCTATAGTGTGGTTGATTCGGCAGTGATTGGAGAAAATGCGCAGATTGGTCCGTTTGCTCGGATTCGTCCCGGCAGCAAACTGGCTGATGAAGTACATATTGGTAACTTTGTAGAAACTAAAGCCACACAAATGGGCGTGGGCTCCAAAGCAAATCATTTGGCCTATCTCGGCGACAGCGTCATCGGGCAGGGCGTCAATATTGGTGCAGGAACGATTACCTGTAACTATGACGGTGCGAACAAACATACGACTGTTATTGGTGATCATGCATTTATCGGCACCAACAATTCTTTAGTGGCGCCAGTCACGATTGCTGCGGGTGCGACAACGGGCGCAGGTTCTACGATTAGCAAAGATGTCGCGCCCGATACACTGGCGGTAGGGCGCGCGAAACAAGTGGAAATTAGCGGCTGGATACGCCCCAAAAAAACACTTAAGCCGTCGACTTAATTAGGAGTTTGTTATGTGTGGAATTGTTGGCGCAATTGGTGAGCGCAGTATTACGGACGTCCTTATTGAAGGTTTACGACGTTTAGAGTATCGCGGTTATGACTCGGCTGGGCTTGCTGTGGTTAATAACAAAGCAATTGTGCGCGAGCGTCAAACCGGCAAAGTTCAGGCGTTAGCTGATGCGGTACATAGCGCTAATGTAGTGGGCCAGATTGGCATTGCGCATACCCGTTGGGCAACACATGGTGCTCCTACACAAGATAATGCCCACCCGCATCGATCAGATGATGTTGTTGTGGTGCATAACGGCATTATTGAAAATTATGAAACACTGCGTGAACAGCTGCAGGCTGAGGGCTTTGTTTTTCAGTCGCAAACAGACACAGAAGTCGTGCCACATTTGATTCAGTCTGAGTTACGTCAAGGTGGAGACTACATTGACGCTGTGCGTCGTGCAGTAGCAAAGCTTCATGGTGCATTTGCTTTGGGTATTATTCGCGCCTCTGAGCCAGATCGTATTATTGCAGTGCGTCAAGGTTCACCGTTGGTGGTGGGCTTAGGTATTGGTGAGAACTTTTTAGCATCAGATCAGCTGGCGTTATTGCCAGTGACTAACCGCTTTATCTACTTAGAAGAAGGCGACTTTATTGAGCTGAAGCGTGAGCAAGTGACCATTTGGGATAAGCATGGTCAGCTGGTAAAACGTGCTGCAACAGAGCTAGACGCCAAACTACATGCCAGCGACAAGGGCAGCTACAAGCACTTCATGCTGAAAGAGATTTATGAGCAGCCGCTAGCTGTTCAGCGCACCTTAAATGGCCGCGTCAGTGATGGCAAAGTGGATGTGGATGTTTTTGGGCCGCGTGCTGCTGAGTTACTGGCTAAGGCCAAACACATACAAATCTTGGCTTGCGGCACTAGCTACCATGCGGGTTTTGTAGCGAAATATTGGTTCGAAGCCATTGCTGGCATTTCATGTCATGTTGAGGTGGCCAGTGAGTTCCGTTATCGCACCACGGTGCTCCCTGCCGACACGCTATTGGTGACGATTTCCCAGTCAGGTGAAACAGCCGACACCTTAGCGGCGCTTCGTGAAGTCAAATCACGCGCGATAGGCTCGTTGTGTATTTGCAACGTGCCGACATCGACTTTGGTGCGTGAGTCAGACATGGCTTTTATTACCATGGCAGGCCCTGAAATTGGTGTGGCATCAACCAAAGCATTTACCACGCAGCTAGTGGCATTAATGCTGTTAGTGCTGGCCACTGGTCGCCGTCAGGGTAATTTAAGTGCTGAGCGCGAGGCAGACATCATAGATCAGCTCATGTCTTTGCCTGCACATCTGGAAGGCGTGTTGGCGTTAGATAAAGCCATTGAGCGTATTGCTGTTGAGTTCGGTGAAAAGCAACATACTTTATTCTTGGGTCGTGGTGCACAGTATCCAGTGGCTATGGAAGGTGCATTAAAGCTCAAAGAAATTTCTTATATTCATGCCGAAGCCTATCCTGCAGGTGAGCTAAAGCATGGCCCGCTAGCACTAGTCGATAAAGACATGCCAGTGGTGGCGGTTGCGCCAAATAATGACTTAATTGATAAGCTGAAATCTAATCTACAGGAAGTACGCGCGCGCGCTGGTGTGCTGTATGTGTTTGCTGATGAGTATGCCGATGTTCGTGCCGAGCCTGGACTGAAAGTTTTCTCGATTCCGCACATTAAAGATGATGTTGCTCCAATTGTTTATACCGTTCCGCTGCAGTTGCTGTCTTATCACGTGGCCGTTATTAAGGGCACCGATGTGGATCAGCCACGTAACTTAGCGAAATCGGTAACAGTGGAGTAAGCGATGTCAGAAAGGTTAAAAGTGGCGCCTTTAACAAAAGAAGAAAGAGTAACTGTCATCAGTGTCTCTATCAGGTTAAGCATTTATACCGCCATGATTACGGCATTTGCCCTGTCGCTAAAAGCCATCATCATTCATGAAGGGCTAGATGCTTTTTATGAAGGGTATTGGGTAGAAAATTTGCAAATGCTGCTGCTGGCGTTAACGGCGATTATTTATGCCGCCATTGCTAAATTAAGCGCAAAAGATCATGGGGTATTAGCGAAGGCAATTGCGCTTTTGGCGGCATTTGCAGTGATTCGTGAAGGTGATGCGTTCTGGGACCGGGTAATACCTGTATTAGGCTGGGAGCTTTTGGGCACATTGGTTTTTGCCGCACTTGTTTACGTTATTGTACAAGGTCGTCACTACTTTCCCCGGCAAGTGGCAACATTTATGGGCATGCGTGGCATGACCTTAGCCTGGGCGGGTTTTATGGTGGCCATTCCATTAGCGCAAATTGTCGCTCATGGCCCATTATTCCAGTTGATCATGGGCGCCGAATATATGAACACATTTAAGCGCATGATTGAGGAAACACTGGAGTTAGTGGGTTATATGATGATTTTCTTTTCCAGCGTTGAGCACTTTTATCAAACCGGTTGTTGGCAACGCATCATGGGAAAATCCCAGCCTCTATAAGGTCTTCTGCTTTAACAAAAGCTCGGTCATGGCCTCCGCCGTGATCGGGCGACTAATGTAATAACCCTGTACATAGTCACATCGCTCACGAATCAAAAAATCTAAGTGGCATGCGGTTTCAATCCCTTCGGCGGTAACGGTCATGCCTAATTGGTGTGCCATGGTGATGATGGCGCGCACAATGGCGCCGTCTTCTTCGCTTTTGCCTAAGTCTTTGACAAAGGTTTGGTCAATCTTCAGCGTGTCTAGCGGGAAGCGTCGTAAATAGCTCAGTGATGAATAACCGGTACCAAAATCATCCAACGCAATAAGCATACCGCGCGCGCGCGCCTCACCTAAAATCTTAATGGCTAAGTCAGGGTCATCCATAAGTGACGACTCGGTTAGCTCAAGTTCTAATTGATTAGCAGGTAGACCAGAAGCATCCAGTGCCTCTTTTAAGGTGTGCAGCAAATTACCTTTGCGTAATTGCTGGGGCGGAATGTTAATCGCCACAGTTAAAGCGCCTAAACCATCATCAGACCAAGCTTTTACCTGCCGCGTTGCCTGTTGTAAAACGCGTTCAGTAATAACGGCAATTAAACCCGTTTCCTCTGCGAGCGGAATAAAGCGGCCCGGCTGTAAAAGTCCCAAGGTAGGATGCTGCCAGCGCACTAATGCTTCCATGCCAACAATGCGGTTGCTAGAAAGTGCAACTTTGGGTTGGTAATGCACAATAAACTCATCACGGAAAATGGCTTTGCGCAGACTATTTTCTAGGTTGAGCTGTTCTACCGTAGCACTGCGCATTTCCGAGTTATAAAAGCGGTACTGATTGCCGCCTAGTCGTTTGGCCTGCTGCATGGCCAAGTCGGCATGATTGATCAAAATAACTAACTCACGACCGTGGTCTGGGAACACACTAACGCCCAGAGAAGCGCCTAACAGCAATTCGTGATCCCCGGTTTTAAAGGGCATGCGCAGGGTGCCAATAATCTCTTCACAAATGCGATCAAGATCGGTGATGTCTCGTAGCTCAGTGAAAATAATAGCGAACTCATCACCACTTAGGCGGGCAATGGTGTCGAAGTCAGTGCCAATTTCAGTCAAACGACGACCGGTCTCGCGCAGAATAGCGTCACCCACCTCAAAACCAAGGGTTTCGTTAATTTGCCGGAAACGATCGAGGTTTAGGTAAATCACACCCAGCTCTTTGTTAGCTTCGCGTGCGGCGGTGATGGCGGCATGGAGACGATTACGGAACTGACGGCGATTGGCGAGCTGAGTCAAACGGTCGTAGTTAGCTAAATAATCGAGTTTGCGCTGGGCCTCCATGGCTTTGTGTTCGGCAGAGATATCGCGACGAATACCTAAAATGCGCAAGGGTTTGCCATTGGCCTGCCAGGCGACAACACGACCTTTATCTTCCACCCATACCCATTGGCCATTTTGGTGTTTAACGCGGTAGCGTGACTCATAGGTGGGTGTGATTCGGCGCAAGTGACTAATCATATCGTTGGTCACTTGGCGTAAGTCTTCAGGGTGGATTAAGCGTCGGGCTTCGGCGCGCACACTGCGGGTGGCCAAACCTTCACAACCTAAAATTGGCATCAAATTAGTATGGTTAATTACGCCATCTTTTAAGTTCCAGTCCCACAGCGCAGTACCCGAGGCCTCAATCGCCAGCGTTAGGCTTTCTTGGCTTTCTTGTAATGCTAAGGTGCGCTGACGAACGCGAGACTCCAGCTCATCGTTGAGTTGCTGCAGTTTGGTCTCGGCCAGCGTTCGTGTTCTAACTTCACCGGTTAAGCGGTTATTCATGGCCAATGAACGTGACTGTGCTTGCCGTAAATAATTGATCAGGTGTTCATTATTAAAGCGCAGCTCTAGTGCACCCAACACCATACGGTTTAAATAACGGGCACTGATAATGAGGAAGATCCACCAGAAGAAGCCAATGACTAACACTAGGTAGGAGGTGCTGGTTGGGTGTAGTAATAAGTAGATTAGTGACGGTAGGTAAGTCGCCGTTGTGAAAAATAAAAAAGAGCGGAAGTGGCCAACATAGGCAGATAGCGCTGAAATACCTTGAGCGCCAATCATGGCGGATAGCAGCGCTTGCCGACTGGTGACCTCGGCTAGCAATTCTCCACTGGGGAAGATCCGTGGGTTTAATAAAATGCCGGCAGAAGACCAAAATAAACCGGTGATAAATGCCGTCAGCATTAGTGCGACACTAATTAGCTTAAGGCTGGGGCGGCGTAACATGCCTAACCACCACACCACGACTAAGCGAATCAGTAGGAAAACAGAAAAGCTAATGGCCCAAATCGCGATATTGCGGTTGCTGGCAAACGGCCAGTCCCAGAGCAGCCAAGTGGTGACGAGCACACAAACAAATGTGATGGCGATAAAGCGCGGTAGCTGATTTTGTACCTGCTCCAGCCTGGCCATATCCAGCGCCTCGGCTGATACGCCGGGCGTTGCTGTGTAAGAGGTGGCGTTTGTGCTCATGAGTTTTACCTGTGCTAAGGCGAATACCTTAACATTTGCGCATCAACAGGAAAACGAATGCCGATGGCTGGTCTACAATAAGCGTATGAATGAATCTGATCTATTGGCAGGCTTAAATCCTGCACAACGCGACGCGGTAACTTGTGATGCGCAACATTTATTAGTCTTGGCCGGTGCCGGCTCTGGTAAGACTCGAGTGCTAACCTCGCGCATTAGTTATTTTTGCCAAAATTTTGGTATGTCGCCATTTGCCGTGCTGGCGGTGACATTCACCAATAAGGCTGCTCACGAAATGCGCCACCGCCTAGAGCAACAGTTGGGCATTGCCACTCAGCCGCTGTGGATTGGCACCTTTCATGGATTGGCGCATCGCTTTTTACGCCAGCACTATAAAGAAGCTGGCTTGCCACAGACTTTTCAAATTTTAGATAGCGATGACCAAACTCGCGTTATCAAGCGGGCCTTAAAAGACCTGCAACTTGACGAAGAAAAGTGGCCTGCACGCCAGGCAGCAAGTTTTATCAACAGCAATAAAGAAGAGGGTAGACGTGCGCACCATATTCAAGCCAATGGTGATCTGTTTACCGCCACCATGCTGCGCATTTATCAGGCCTATGAAGTGTTATGCCAGCGCAGTGGCTTAATTGATTTTGCCGAAATTTTATTGCGTAGCCACGAGCTATGGTTAAAGCATCCGGACTTGCTGAAACACTACCAAGTGCGCTTCCGCATGATTCTGGTTGATGAGTTTCAAGACACTAACCGTATTCAATATGCCTGGTTACGCTTGCTGGCAGGTGAAAACGGCATGCTGACTGCGGTGGGAGATGACGACCAAAGTATTTATGGCTGGCGTGGCGCCTGTATTGAAAACATCCGCACCTTTCAGCGCGACTATGCCGATGCCGAGCTGATTCGCTTAGAGCAAAACTATCGATCTACCTCAGTAATTTTGCAGGCAGCCAATGCGGTAATTGCTAATAACGGTGATCGCTTAGGTAAAAATCTATGGACTGATCGTGTCGAAGGCCAGCCGATTTCGGTCTATGCCGGTTATAACGATTTAGATGAAGCGCATTTCATAGCCCGTATGTTAGACGAGCGCTTTCGCGCCGGCACAGCAAGGCGTGATATGGCGATTTTGTATCGCTCCAATGCGCAGTCTCGGGTATTAGAAGAAGCGTTGTTGCGCGCACAAATTCCCTATCGCATCTATGGCGGCCTGCGCTTTTTTGAGCGTGCTGAAATTAAAAACGCAGTCGCGTATTTACGGCTAATGCAGCAGCGCCATGACGACACTGCATTTGAGCGGATTGTAAATGTGCCAACACGGGGCATAGGCGATAAAAGTGTCGACACATTAAGGCAGCTGGCGCGTGAGGGTCAGATCAGCTTGTGGATGGCGGCACAGCAGGTGGTCCGTGAGCGGCTTTTGCCATCTTTGGCAGTGGGCAAAATTCTATTCTTCTTAGAGCTGATCGATCGCTTAGATGCAGATACCCAAGATGCACCTTTAGGTGACTTAGTATCGGCGGTGATTGAGCAAAGTGGTCTGATTACACATCACGAAAAAGAGAAGGGCGAAAAAGGCCAAGCGCGGGTAGAAAACTTACGTGAATTGGTGACTGCTGCGCGTGAATTTGATGTTGAAGACACAGACGCGCCTTCTGTATTGGCGGCCTTTCTAGACCATGCCGCGTTAGAGGCTGGCGAACAGCAAGCAGGTGAGTTTGAAGATGCTGTGCAGCTGATGACCCTGCATGCCGCCAAAGGCTTGGAGTTCCCGATTGTGTTTCTGGCCGGCTGCGAAGAAGGCTTGTTCCCGCACGAAATGGCCTTGCAGGAAAACAATTTAGAGGAAGAGCGCCGCCTGTGTTATGTCGGCATTACTCGAGCCATGCGTGAGCTGTTTATTACCTATGCTGAAGTGCGCAGGCTTTATGGCAACGAGGCCTATCATGTGCCGTCGCGTTTCCTAAAAGAGATTCCAGAAGCTTTGTTGGCACCGGTTCGTCAGCAAAGTGCACCCACCTATGGTGGCTTCAAAAGTGGTAGCCAACAGAAGTCCACTGGCAGCAGCTTAGGCAATGATTTGCGCCAAACTACGTTAGGTGGTGATGAGTCTGGTGAAGGCGCGTGGCGCTTAGGTGAGGGCGTGGTGCACTCACGTTTTGGCGACGGGGTGATTTTGGCGTTTGAAGGCAACGGCCCCAATGCCCGTATTCAAGTGAACTTTAAGGGCATCGGCAGCAAGTGGTTAGTGGCGCAGTACGCCAGGCTGACCCGTGCTTAAGTGCTTAAGGCAGGGCTCGTGTACGACCTTCATTATTGATGGCAACAAAGGTGAATAAGCCTTCACCGAGTTTGCGCGGAGCATTTTGCGGGTCGCTCATTTCCCAGGCTTCCACTGTGACTTTCATGGATGAGCGGCCAACTTCAAGAATATCGGCATATATGGCGACTACATCACCAATCGATACCGGACGTAAAAAAACCACATCTGTGATGGCCACGGTAGCAACGCGGCCTTGTGCACGTTTGCTGGCGGCCATGTCACCAGCAATGTCCATTTGACCCACTAACCAACCACCAAAAATGTCGCCAGCGCCGTTAGCATCACGTGGCAAAACCACAGATTGCAGGCGCAGTGTTCCGCGCGGACGAGGGTTGTCGTTGTTGTCTTCCATTCGGGAGTCCGTACTTATTGTTTTTATTTAGAGACGAATGATCACACCAAGGCGATGAGCTGTCTATCCTGCTAAAGGATGAATTTGACTTAATGCTGTCATGAAGTTGTAACACAGATCATAGAAAGTACGCCGTACTTGGAGAGCGGGCTGATTAGAAGTCGGCCATCCAATAGATTTCTATGTGATAAAACTAACGAGGAAAGCAACATGCGATTGACTCAAAAGAATTTAGGCTTGGCCGTTGTGGCTGCTGCAGCTATTGGCATGAGCGCCACTGCTGCCGCACGGGACACCATTCAAGTAGCGGGCTCATCAACCGTTCTGCCATTTGCCAGCATCGTCGCTGAAGAGTTTGGCAGCACATTATCTCAATTTAAAACTCCTGTTGTCGGTTCCGGTGGCTCAGGCGGCGGTTTGCGTCAGTTCTGTCAAGGTGTTGGTCTTAACACGATTGATATCGCTAACTCTTCACGTGCTATTCGTCCTGCTGAAGTTGAATCATGCAACAAAGCTGGTGTAAAGAAAATTCAAGAAGTGAAGTTTGGTTATGACGGCATTGTGTTCGCTTCGCGCGCTCAAGGTCCAGAGTTTAAGTTGAAGCCTGAGCACATTTTCAAAGCGTTTGCTGCTCAATTACCAGTCAACGGTAAAATGGTGGCTAACCCAAACACTAATTGGTCACAAATTGACAAATCACTGCCTAACCAAGCCATTTTGTTAGTTGTGCCAGCGTCAAACCACGGTACACGTGAAGTGTTTGAGGAAAAAGTTATTCACATTGGTTGCGAAACCATTGCGCACTTTAAAGCACTGCCAAAGGATGACAAAACCAAGGCCTGTAATGCGATGCGTACAGACGGCCGCGTAGTTGAAATCGCTGGTGACTACACTGAAACGTTGGCTCGTTTGCAGGCTCAACGTAATGCGGTTGGTGTGTTTGGTCTGAGCTTCTATGATCAAAACCGCGACCGTCTACGTGTTGCTACCATGAATGGTGTTGTTCCTTCATTGGAAACCATTGCTTCTGGCCAGTACCCAGTATCGCGCCCATTGTTCTTCTACGTTAAAGGCGAACACATTGGTGTGGTACCAGGTATCACTCAGTATGTTGAGTTCTTCTTGAACAAACGTATCTCTGGCCCACGTAGCCCATTGGAAGAAGCTGGTCTGATTCCTCTGCCTGAGAAAGAGCGTGTACAAGCGTTGGCAGACTTCCGCGCAGGTAAAGTAGTATCCAACTAATTAGTTGTAGTGGTTGAAAGCACAAAGGCGGGCATAGCCCGCCTTTGTCGCCTAAAGCGTTTCAGCGTAAGCGCGTATTAGTTTGGAGTGGTTATGAGCAATTTAGTTCTCATATTAGTGTTGTTAGCCCTAGTAGGTGTGGCCTATCAATGGGGGCTGAGTCGCAGCAAAAGCCAGCAATTCAGCGGCGTTCGTATGCACTCACGACCAACCTATCACGGTGCCTTGGTAGCAATTTGGTGTGCCGTACCCGCATTTTTAGTGCTTGGCCTTTGGTCGCTGTTCGAGTCGACTATTGTTGAGCACTTTGTTTTATCGTCAATGTCTTCAGCTACTGCCTTGGCTGACATGACTACGCAAGAAAAACTGATTCAAATGCGCCGTTTAGCAGCCATTGCGTCTGGTTTCGGTGTGGAAGGTTTTGTGCAAGAGGCGGAAATGGCCGCTGCAGCCCAGCTGAATCGCCTCAACGGCATAGCCAGTATGGCAAAAGCTGTCGTGGTGCTAGCGCTGGCAGTTTTGGGCTTGTTATACGCTAAATCTCGTTATTCACCTGAGCTAAGAGCACGTAACCACGTAGAGCGCGTGGTGTCATTCTTGCTGGCTCTCTGCTCTGGTATCGCCATTCTTACCACCATCGGTATTGTGGTATCGATGCTGGGTGAAACCATGCGTTTCTTTGATTTCGTGTCGCCAATTGATTTCTTCTTTGGCACCACCTGGAATCCTGGTTTCAGCACCACTGGCAACACAACGGGTGATTTTGGTTTGCTGCCACTGTTGTGGGGCACCTTGATGATCAGCTTCATTGCACTTGCAGTAGCTATCCCTGTGGGTTTAATGGCGGCTATTTATTTGGCTGAATATGCCAGCTCTCGTGTTCGCTCCATTGTGAAGCCAACCATTGAAGTATTGGCCGGCATTCCCACTATTGTTTATGGCGTTTTTGCCATGATGGTCATTGGCCCAGTGTTTTCACAAATGGGTGCCTTAGTGGGTATTGATATTCGAGCCACTAGTGCGCTGACCGCAGGCGTGGTCATGGGCATCATGATTATTCCGTTTGTGTCATCTTTGTCAGACGACATCATTACCCAAGTCCCGCGAACCATGCGTGACGGCTCATTAGGGCTAGGTGCCACCAAGTCGGAAACTATTCGCCAAGTGGTGTTGCCAGCCGCATTGCCCGGTATTGTCGGTGCCTTTTTGCTGGCTGCCAGCCGCGCTATTGGTGAGACCATGATTGTGGTGTTAGCCGCGGGTAACAGCCCAGTATTGCATGCTAACCCGTTTGAGGCGGTGTCTACCGTAACCGTCAGCATTGTTAATGCACTGACCGGTGATAGCGACTTTGCCAGCCCGCAATCGCTGGTTGCGTTCGCCTTAGGTATCACCTTGTTTGCGATCACCTTGGTGCTAAACGTCATCGCACTCTTTATCGTCCGTCGCTACCGTGAGCAATACGAATGAACACGACTCCGACTAATTCAACAAGTTCAAACGCTAGTCTTAAAGCCGAGCGTTTGGCCACAATCCAAGCGTCGTTGCTGCAGCGCCACCGCAGGGAAACTCGTTTTCGCTTGATGGGGTTGTTTTCGGTAAGTTTGGCGCTGATTTTTGTTGCCATCTTATTTGGCAGCATTTTGTCGCGTGGCTTGCCTGCATTTTGGCAGTCAGTCGTCACAGTAGAGGTGTTTTTTGATCCTGAAATTTTAGAGATCGAAGAAAAACCTGAAATCGAGCCAGGTGAAGTGCCCGCGGTTTATCAAGCGCGCCTTGATGCTTGGACCACGGATTTATCGTTCGCCGATTGGAACAAATTGCTAGAAGCCAGTGTGCTGCAGGTTAGTCCAAGCTCAGAGCCTTATGCTCGTGAATTGCGCCGACTGTTTACTAGTGGTGAGCGCTTCCGCTTGCGCGATATGGTGTTGGCAGACCCTGATATTATTGGTCAACGACGTGAAATTAGCATGCTGGCTGATGCCAATGTGGACGTGTGGTTGCGCGGTAATGTTGACCGCAGTCTGCCTGATGATCAACAGCAAATGGGGCCTGAGCTTCGAGCATTGGCTGACAAACTGAAAGCGGAAGGCATTATTAAGCTTAAGTTCAGCACCAGCTTGTTTAGTAATCCTGACTCACGCAGCTCATTGGCTTCGGCAGGTTTGGCCGGCGCCATTGTTGGCTCGTTATTCATGATGCTGATTGTGATCTTCATCTCGGTGCCAGTGGGTGTGGCCAGTGCGATTTATTTGGAAGAGTTTGCGCCAAAAAATCGCATCACCGATTTAGTGGAGGTCAATATTAATAATTTGGCTGCTGTCCCCTCTATCGTTTTCGGCCTGTTAGGCGCGGCTATTTTTATTAATTGGTTAAGTTTGCCAATCTCTGCGCCATTAGTCGGTGGTCTGGTGCTGAGTTTGATGACATTGCCAACAGTCATCATTACAACCCGTGCTTCTTTGCGTGCAGTGCCTCCCTCAATTCGCCAAGCGGCGCTAGGTATTGGCGCTTCCAAAGTTCAAATGGTGTTTCACCATGTGTTGCCGTTGGCGCTGCCAGGTATTCTGACTGGCGCCATTTTAGGTGTCGCTCAGGCTTTGGGTGAAACGGCGCCATTGTTGCTGGTTGGTATGAGCGCGTTTGTTGCCAGTATTCCAGCAACTCCGCTAGATCAATCGTCGGCCTTGCCGGTGCAAATTTACCTTTGGCAAGCCAATGAATTGCGTAACTTCTTCGAAGGCAGAACGGCGGCGGCAATTGTGGTGTTGTTGGGCGTTATGTTGATGCTAAATGGCTTTGCGATTTGGCTACGTAAAAAATTGGAAATTAGGTGGTAATCAAAATGACTGATCAAGTAGTAGTTCCTAACAACATCGACAGCAATAAACCACGTGCAGCGTTTAATGTGGGTCATGCGGGTGAGGCTCACCCGGGCCCAGACGCACCTAAGAAAATGACGGCCGAAAACGTACAAGTTTTTTATGGTGATGCTCAAGCAATTAAAGGCATCAGTCTGGATATTCGTGAAAACGAAGTGATTGCCTTCATTGGCCCATCAGGTTGTGGCAAGTCGACATTTTTGCGCTCGCTAAATCGTATGAATGACACTATTGATAGTTGCCGTGTTACCGGCAAAATCCTGCTCGATGATCAAGACATTTATGATCCATCGCTTGATGTGGTGCTGTTGCGCGCCCAAATTGGTATGGTCTTTCAAAAGCCTAACCCGTTTCCTAAGTCGATTTATGAAAACGTGGCCTATGGTCCCAAGCTCCATGGCTTAGCAAAGTCTCGCCATGACCTAGACGAAATTGTTGAAAACAGCTTGCGTAAGGCTGGTTTGTGGGAAGAAGTTCGCGATCGTCTGCAACAGCCAGGTACTAGCCTGTCCGGTGGTCAGCAGCAACGTTTGTGCATTGCGCGTGCGATTGCGGTTAGCCCTGATGTGATTTTAATGGACGAGCCTTGTTCAGCGCTCGACCCGATTGCAACTGCGCGTATTGAAGAACTGATTAATGAGCTATCAAAGCAATATACCATCGCCATTGTTACCCACTCCATGCAGCAGGCTGCGCGGGTATCGCATCGTACGGCGTATTTCCACTTAGGTGAACTGATCGAAATTAATGACACCGAGAAGGTGTTTACTAACCCCGATCATGACCTAACAGAAGCTTATATCACTGGCCGTTTCGGCTGATTTGCGAGGAACTGCAATGAATAAAGATAAATTAACGCAACATATTTCTCAGCAATTTAATATTGACCTCGAAAAAGTGCGTACCGACTTTTTGACCATGGGTGGCCTAGTCGAGCAGCAGTTGGCAGATGCTATGAAAGCACTGATTGCTGGCAGTATTGATGAGGCCGAGTCTGTAATTCGTAACGATGCCAGAATTAACCAAATGGAGCTCAGTATTGATGATGAGCTAACCCATATTCTGGCGCTGCGTCATCCCGCTGCTTCAGACTTACGCTTGGTGGTGTCATTGGGTAAGTCGGTGACCGATCTTGAGCGTATTGGCGACGAAGCCTACAAGGTTGCGCGTGCTGCGGTGGCGCTCAATCGTGAGGGTGAGTCTCCTCGTGGTTATGCTGAGGCTCGTAGCATTTCTGCTCGTGTGGCCGAGATGCTGCATAACGTTCTGGATGCGTTTGCACGTTTTGATGCCCATGCCGCTTTTGAAGTCATGAAAGCAGATGCACCGATTGACAGTGAGTATGAGTCAGCCATGCGCGCGCTGATTACTTATATGATGGAAGACCCACGCTCGATTAGCCGTATTTTAAACGTGATGAACGTGCTGCGGTCGTTAGAGCGTATTGGTGATCACTCACGCAATATTGCCGAGCAGATCATCAATATGGTGTTAGGTATCGAAGCCCGTCACACCGATTATTCGGTAATTGAAGCTAGCCTTAAGGCAACGCAAAAAACATCCGCTAGCGAGTAATTAACGAGCGCGGAAAGTGGCAGCTAAACGTAGAGCCCAGCCCCGGCTGGGACTCTATAGTTAAATGTGCACTATGTTGCATCAGAACATGCTTAACAATCGCTAAACCCAGCCCAGTACCACCTGTTGCCGAGCTTCGACCTGCATCAACACGATAAAAGCGTTCAGTGAGTCGTGGAATATGTGTGGCGTCAATGCCAATGCCGCTGTCAGTTACACTGAATGTGACATCCCCTGACTCATGACGGCCCCAGAAAATATCTACTTTGCCACCGTCTGGTGTGTACTTAATGGCATTGGTTACAAGATTAGAAAATGCAGAGCGCAAATTACTGCTCATGCCCATGATGAGAATGCTTTCGTCGGTATTTAGGTTGATGGTTTGATGCTTGGGCTCGGCTAATACCTGCGCGTCATGAAGCACTTGTTGTAATAACCTAGGCACATCGACAGGGCTGAGCTTTACTTGAAGCCCCTCATTTTCCAAGCTAGACAATAACAGTAGGTCATTGACTAGGTTTTTCATGCGTAGCGTTTGCCCATCCATTTGTTGCAATGCTTTAAGCATACGTGGGCTCAAGCTCTCAGCTTGTGCCAAAAAGGTTTCTAAATAACCACTGAGGACCGTGAGTGGCGTGCGTAACTCATGCGACACATTGGCCACAAAGTCTTTGCGCATTTGCTCTAATTTATGAACACGGGTGATGTCATAAACAATCATCAGCTTATCATTGTCGCCAAATAACGTAATTTCAAATTGCAGATGACGGCCAGCATGCTTATGTGAGGGCAGCTTAATCCCTTCATTAAATGGACCATGTTGAAAGTAGCGAATAAAGGCAGGTGCTCGGATAATATTGATCAGTGGTTTCTGCATGTCACGCGCACGCAGTCCTAGCAGTTTGCCAGCAGAAGGGTTCCACCACTCCAAGTTGCCATCTTTATCGATTAGCGCGATGCCTTCGTCGAGAGCAGCAATAGATGAGCGCGCACGATCAATAATGCCAATGAGGCTTTCTTTGGATTTCCGTTCATTACGGTAGAGATGATGAATTGCGCTATAGGCCTTGGCCCAAGTACCCATACCATCAGGCACGGGTTGAGAGGTGTCTTCTGCCCAATTTTCCAGCTGCTTCAATTGGTTAAGGTGTATTAACAGGCACGCTAAGCTGCCGGCCAGCACACCCAGTAGTACATTCTCTAATAACCAGCCAATGAATGCGCCCAGCAACATTAACCAAATCGCGTGTTTAAGTTCTCGCTTTGGAATCGGCAGATTCAACTATTCTCATCCTGGGCTTGTACTTGTGTAGAGAAACGATACCCCGTTCCACGCACGGTTTGAATAAAGCGGTCGTAGTTATAGGGCTCTAACGCTTTGCGCAGGCGACGAATATGTACATCAATGGTGCGATCTTCGACGTACACATTTCCACCCCAAACCTGATCCAGCATTTGCGTGCGAGTATACGCGCGCTCAGGGTGGCTCATAAAGAAGGCCAACAGACGATATTCGGTAGGACCCATTTCAATTGGGGTGTCTAAGGCAGTCACTCGGTGACTGACCGGGTCAAGTTTCAGGCCTTCGGCCTCAATTGCTTTCTCTTGATTCAGCGAACTAGACCGGCGCAATACCGCTTTGATGCGTGAGGCTAATTCACGTGTCGAAAACGGTTTGGTGATGTAGTCGTCGGCGCCAGCATCTAGGCCTTGGATTTTGTTATCTTCTTCGCCACGCGCAGTGAGCATGATGATTGGGATTTCACTGGTGTTTTCGTCGCGCTTTAAACGACGAGCCAGCTCAATGCCGCTCATACCCGGCAACATCCAATCTAATAAGATTAGGGCAGGGCGTTCGTCGACCACCAAGTGGTGCGCCTGCAGGGCGTCTTCGGCTTCAATGCAGTCGTAACCAGCCAGCTCAAGGGCAATGGCAATCATTTCCCGAATGGCGGCTTCGTCGTCAACAATCAGGATTTTTTCGCTTTTCATGATGACAGTGCTCTGTTAATTAAATGACAGTGCTATTACACCTGCGTGTCATGACAGAAATATTACGCTTTTATGTCGACAGCATTTGTATCCAACTCGCCAATAGGGCGACGAACAGCCATAAGCCTACCCAATGGTTGGATAAAAAGGCCTGTAAGCACGCTGCTGGCTGACGTTCACGAATAATAAAGCCCTGCCAAATAAACTGACCGATGGTCGCAAATAGCCCTACTAACCACGCCCAGCCTAGCCCTAATTGCTGCCCGACCAGAAATAGCGCGCATAAAAACACTAGCTGTAATAAGACGATGGCATGACGGTCAAGGTCGCCAAATAAGATAGCGGTGGATTTAACACCAACTTTTAAGTCGTCATCTCGGTCTGCCATGGCGTATTGGGTGTCATAGGCCACGGTCCAGGCCAAATTTGCGCAATACAGCAGCCAGCACAGGGCGTCCGGTGTTTTGCCTTGTGCCACAAACGCCATCGGTATTGCCCAAGAAAAAGCAGCGCCCAATACTACTTGTGGCAGGTAGGTGTAGCGCTTCATAAAGGGGTAGATGGTGGCTAATGCCACTGCGCCTAATGACCACCAAAATACCGCCAACGGTAAAAACAGCAGCAGGCTGGCGGCGAGTGTTATCAGCACAACAAACAGTATTAATGCTTCTTTGCTTTGAATGCGCCCAGTGGCGAGTGGGCGTTGGGCTGTGCGCTGAACGTGGCCATCAACCTTGCGATCGGCAAAGTCGTTAATGACACAACCTGCACTGCGCATGATTAACACACCCAAGCTGAAAATAAGCACGATGCTGGCGGCAGGGTTGCCATCTCCCGCAATCCAGACGGCCCATAGTGTTGGCCATAACAAAAGGTAAATGCCAATAGGGCGGTCAAGGCGCATCAAGGCAATGAAGTCTGGTAGGCGTTGTCTTAACGGAATGGGGCGTGGCATAAAACTCTCTAGCGACTGGTGTAATAAGCCAATAATGCGGGTAAAAAGGCTTCAGCAACAAATACCGCATGGCCATGCACCTCTAAACGCGAGCGTCGCGCCCAGATCTTGCCTGCGGGGTGGTTCAGTTGCGAAAATTCGACGCCTCGGCGTTTGAGTGCTGGATGCTTGAATAACACGCTGCCTAGCGAGCGGTTGCCCAGTCGTGTTAGACGTTGACCAGCGGCATTTAGGCTACGAGCGGGCAGCAATGAGCGCGCATGCACCCAAGGTTGGCCTTGACCTATTAGCTCGACTTCGCGAATCCATACCAGTCGATCATGTGGCAAACCTAGTTGTTGGCGTTCAGCTAGCGTGGGTTTATGCCAGCCCTCAAATAACACCTTCACTTTTAAGTCACCCTTTGCCAACTGCGATAGCGCCGCGGTTAACGAGCCCGGCAGCTGCAGCCAATACATTAAAGACGCATTGGGCGGTGTTAATAGTTGTTGTCGGCTATACCAGCGCTTAGGCTGTGGCCAGCGGCTGTCACCGAGTGGATTTGGCATGGCTATAGTCTTTGGCTATTAAAGGAACAGGTACATTCAATTTTCAATATATCTCAATGCGCGCTAGTCTAACCCTGTTGGCTCGTGCTCGGCAGAGCGTATTAATCTTTAGGAGATTACAAATGAAAATTAATGTCACCGTAACAGGTAAGAATCTTGAAGCTGCATTTGCTGGTGAATCCATGGCATTTATGAAGTATAGCTATTTTGCCAAGCTAGCGCGTGAAATGGGTGATGAAGCAACAGCACAGGCATTCGAGGAAACCGCTAAGCAAGAAATTCAGCATGCCTTTGGTCATTTGGATTTGTTATATCCTAAGGCGCTGTTAAGCCCAGCTAAAATGTTAGAAATTGCGATAGCCGGTGAAACCTATGAATACACGGAAATGTATCCTAAGTTCCGTGAAACCGCCGAAGCAGAAAATAACGAAGCAGCAATTCGTGAATTCAGTGAGCAGATCTCGGAATCACAAGAGCATGCCGAGTGGTTTGCGCAAGCGTTGAAAAAAGCCGAGAAGCGTTTTGCGGCTTTGGCTAAAGTAGAGGAGCGTCATGCCAACCATTACAAACAGGCATTGGCCGCGACATCTTAACAGTCTTTGATGTAACATACGCGCGCCTAGATTGCTAAGCCTGTCTTGCGCGCATAGCTAAAATGGCTATTTAAACTATCAGCTTAGGGTGAACAATATGAAAAAGTGGCAATGCATTGTGTGTGGTTTTGTGTATGACGAAGCCGTAGGTATGCCGTGGGACGGTATCGCTGCCGGCACATCATGGGATGACATTCCTGCTGATTGGGTATGCCCAGACTGTGGCGTTGGCAAAGAAGATTTTGAGATGACGGAGATCTAATGATGGCGCCTGTAGTCATTCTCGGGACCGGTTTAGCCGGCTATACCTTGGCACGGGAGTTGCGCAAGCTCGATGCCGAGCGCCCGCTGCTGCTGATCTCGCAGGATGATGGTCGCAGTTACTCCAAACCAATGCTCTCTAACGCACTCAGCAAAGGTAAAACTGCTGATGCGCTTGCCATGGCCACACCAGAGACCATGGCTGAGCAGCTAAAAGCAACCGTGCGTGCTGGCGCTACCGTCAGTGCCATTGATGCAGCGGCAAAAACCATTAGCGTAGATGGCGAGACCATTAGCTACTCCGACCTAGTGTTGGCAGTTGGTGCCGATGTGTTTCGTCCACCGCTGGCCGGTGATGCGTGTGATCAGGTTTATTCGGTGAATGACCTCGAAGACTATGCACGTTTCCGCGCTGTATTGGGTGAAGACAAGCAGCGCAAAGTGCTGATCATTGGCGGTGGTTTGATTGGTTGTGAGTTTGCCAATGACTTAGCTGCCAGTGGTTTCCCGGTGTCATTAGTTGAGCCTATGGGACGCCCACTACCAACCTTGCTGCCGGAGCGTGCCTCTTCAGCGGTGGCTGAAGGCCTGGAGTCATTGGGCGTGCAATTCCATTTTGGCGCCAGTGTGACGGCAGTCAATAAAGCAGCCAGTGGTGTAGTTGTCACTTTAGCCGATGGCGCTGAAGTTCAAGCTGATATCGTGTTATCCGCGATTGGTTTGCGTCCACGTACTGGCTTGGCACAAGCTGCTGGTCTTGAAGTGGCGCGTGGCATTGTCACTAATCGCTTATTACAAACCAGCAATGCGAACATTTATGCGCTGGGCGATTGTGCTGAAGTGGAAGGCAAAGTGCTGATGTATGTACTGCCATTAATGGCAGCGGCGCGTGCCTTGGCAAAAACGCTGGCGGGCACACCAACGCCGGTTAGTTACCCAGCCATGCCGGTGCAAATTAAAACGCCGGTATGCCCTGTGGTGGTATCACCGGTAGCGCCTCAAACGGCGGGTGCTTGGCAAATTGAGGCGGATGGTCAAAACGTAAAGGCTTGCTTTACCAGTGAGTCAGGCCAGTTACTGGGTTTTGCGTTAACCGGCAGTTTTGCCAGCAATATGCAGGTGAAGTCAGAGTTGGCTCGAGCACTACCGCCCATTTTGCAGTAGTGGTTTGTTGTTACTCGCCTAGAGCTTTTGCTTTCAGCATTAGCTCTGTGGCAGTAGCAGTGTTTCGACGAACACCTTCACCCGTTCGGTACATTTCTGATAGCTCTATCATGGCTTTGCCATAGCCTAAATCAGCAGCGCGCTGATACCACTCAGCTGCTTTGCTACTGTTTTTACGCACCCCAGAGCCAGTTCTATACATTTGCCCTAAGTTAAATTGCGCCTCGACAATGCCCTGAGTGGCTGCACGTTCATACCAGCTCGCGGCTAAACGCTTGTTCATGTTGACGCCAGTACCATTGTCATACATTAGGCCAACGTTGTTTTGCGCCAGTGGATTTCCAAGCTCTGCGGCCCTTAACATCAGTGTGGCCGCAGCACGTTGATCGACCGCCAGACCGCGCCCATGGCTATACGCGGTGGCGAGGGCATAAAGTGCAGGCGGATAGTCTTGCTCAATAGCGAGTCGGAACCAAGTGTTGGCAACGGCATGGTCTTGTTTGACACCAATACCGCTGGCATATAACGCTCCTAAGTTATATTGCGCTTGTGGTAGGCCTTGTCGCGCAGCACGGGTATACCACTCCAGTGCTTTATGGCGATTACGCATCACACCTTCGCCGTGGTAATACAAATTGCCTAAGTTGTATTGCGCTTGAGCAGAGCCGTTGCGAGCCTGACGATGCAGCTCGCTAACATCACCAAAAACTAAACGCTCATTAGCGATTCTAGGTACCGAGTGCGCCACGGTGCTAAAAAGTATGAGGCTGGCTATGATGGTCAGCAGACCGTGCTTCAACATATTCCACATCCTGATGGCAGCAACTGTATAAATCTAACTTAGGTTAGATTAAGTGAATGTGGCAGGCGCAACAAGCCCATTAGACCTGCGTATAGTCGCCTTGTTTTAATAACCAACGGGCTATTAGGTAATCTCCACTGGCACTAGGGTCACGAAGTAAATGTGTAGCCAACAAACGCGCATCATCTAACAGGCCTTGGTCACGCAAAAGATCGGCAATTTTGAAGCTAACATCGCCGGTTTGTCGGGTGCCCAGTACTTCACCTGGACCACGTATTTGCAAGTCATGTTCTGCAATAACAAATCCATCTTGTGAGTCGCGCATGATTTGTAGGCGTTGACGCGCCTGTTGTGAAGTCGGTGCTTGATAGAGCAAAACACAGAAGCTGGCTAGGGCACCACGACCCACTCGACCACGTAGCTGATGCAGCTGTGATAGTCCTAATCGCTCTGGATTCTCGATGACCATCAAGCTGGCATTTGGCACATCGACACCGACCTCGATGACCGTGGTGGCAACCAGCACTGCAATTTGGCCAGAGGCAAAAGCAGCCATGATGCTGGCCTTTTCATTGGACTTAAGCTGGCCATGCACCAGACCGATGGCGATCTCTGGCAGGCTGGTTTGCAGCAGCTCACACGCCACCTGCGCGGCTTGTGCCTGTATCTGCTCAGACTCATCAATCAGAGTGCAGACCCAATAGACTTGCTGACCGGTGCTGACATGAGCACGAATGCGTTGGATTAATTCATCACGACGCTGGCTGCTCAGAATAACGGTTTGAATCGGTTGCCTGCCCGGCGGTAGCTCATCAATGATGGAGGTGTCGAGGTCACCGTATGCACTCATCGCTAAAGTGCGAGGAATGGGTGTGGCGGTCATGATCAGCTGATGCGGTTGAATACCTGCGGCCTGGCCCTTACGTGTGAGTGCTAGGCGCTGCTCAACGCCGAAGCGATGTTGTTCATCAATAATAACCAGCCCTAAGCGCTGATAGTTCACGGCCTCTTGAAACAAGGCATGGGTGCCAATCACTAATTGCAGCTCACCATTGGCCAAACCTGCCAACACCGGTCGTCGTTGTGCAGCGGTTAGTCGCCCACTAAGCCAGCCGATTTTTATGCCTAACGGCTCAAACCAGCTGCTAAAGCGCTGGTAGTGTTGTTCGGCCAAGATTTCAGTAGGCGCCATGATGGCCACTTGCCAACCAGCGGCCAAGGCAGGGCAGGCGCTTAGTGCCGCAACCACGGTTTTACCTGCACCTACATCACCCTGAAGGAGTCGCAACATGGCTTGTGGTTTGGCCATGTCTGCCACGATTTCACTCAGCACACGTTGCTGTGCCGCCGTTAATTTAAAGCTAAGCTCGGTTAGAAAGCGTTGGCTTAAGTCATTGGTTGAAGTGATTGCCGGTGCATTGAGTCGGCGCTGCTGTCGGCGTCGTTGCAACATGCCTAACTGATGTGCGACTAACTCTTCAAATGCCAAACGTTGCTGCGCCGGGTGAAGGCCTTGTCGCAGTTGCTCACGATTTGTTTGTGGAGGTGGCGCATGTACAAGACGCAGGGCGTCATGTAGGCGCCAGCCCAAGGTATGTTGTGCCGGTAGTCGATCAATCAGCGCGTAAGGGTCATCAAGCAATGGTAGCGCGCGCGTGATGAGCTCACGCAGGCGGCGCTGGGTTAGGCCTTCCACCAACGGGTAAACAGGTGTCAGGCTGAGTTCGTCGCTGCTGCTTAAGTCTTCTGTCAGCGCTAGCGATTCAGGATGCACCATCTCCGGCCCTGCGGGACCAGCACGCACTTCACCATATACGCGAATACGTAAACCGGTGGGGTAATTGTCTTTTTGCGCCATACGAAAGTGAAAGTAGCGCAGAGTCAGGCTACCAGTACCATCATGAAGGCGAACCAACAATGCACGCCGACGACCATTGGCAATATCCGCTAAGCGCACCTCACCTTCACACACCACCGACATGCCCGGCAGTAAGCTGCCCATGGGGGTAATACGAGTGCGGTCTTCATAGTGGCGCGGCAGCAGAAATAACAGGTCTTGGATATTGTTAATGCCTAAGCGTTGCAGACGTTGCGCTAGTGCGGGCCCAACGCCTTTGAGCTGATCGATCGATCGAGTTTGCAGATAACCAGACAAATCTGACATGTCAGTTCGCTACAGGCTCAGTGCCCGGCAGTTGCAAATCCATTAAGCAGCGGGTTAGTTCTTCCAAAGCGCGTTGGCGCGGAAAACGATAACGACTGGCTAATAAGACTTGCCGTGATGGCGATGGTTTTAGTGCTTTGGCGATGACATCATCATCAATCATTTGCTGTTCGGCAGAGGCAGGTATGAGTGTTAGCCCCAAGCCTGAGGCCACCATATGGCGAAGTGTCATTAAAGAGCTGCCGGGCATGGCGTTGGGGCTTTGTTGGCCAAGGGTGCAGGTTTCTAACACCTGATCGCGGAAGCAATGGCCTTCACCCAGCATCAATACAGGGCTGTCACTTAATAAGCTTGATTTAACCGTTGTAAGGTTTTCCCACTCATGTCCGCTAGGAATTAATAGTTTAAAGTCCTCATTAAAAATGGCACAAACACGGGTCTCTGGCGGCTCAAAAGGGTGTGCAACTAAGATGGCATCGAGTGAGCCATTATTGAGTCGCTCAGCCAACACATGAGTGTAGTTCTCTTCAAGATATAGTTTTAAGCGGCTATTTTTACGTTTGATCTGACGAATTAATTCGGGAAAAACAAAAGGGCCAATGGTGAATATAGCCCCCAGCCGCAATGGCTCGGCAAATTCATCTTTGGCCTGTTGCGCCATACGCTCTAAGCAGTCGGCCTCAGTTAAAACGGTTTGCGCTTGTTTTATCAACGCCTCACCGGTTGGTGTAACCAGTACACCATGTCGATGACGCTCAAAAATCACCATATTCAGTGAGTCTTCAAGCTTTTTAATAGCCACTGATAACGTGGGTTGTGACACATGGCAGCGCTCAGCGGCACGACCGAAATGTAACTCTTGCGCCAATACCACTAAATAACGTAGTTCAGTCAGGGTCATGATGAAATCCGTGGCAAAATGCAGTCATGGTCATAATTAAGTGACGCTATCGAATTTAACGACTTATGGCAAAGATATTAATCGTTGGCGCAGGTGATGTGGGTGGTCGATTGGCCTGTTTATTGGCAAAGCAGCATGAGGTTTATGCTTTGCGACGTCAGCCAGTGGCGCTGACGGGAGTGCATTTGTTAACTGCCGATGTTACCCAACCAGCAACCCTGACAAACCTGCCCAAGGATTTAGATATTGTGGTGTTTGCTTTGAGTGCGGGTGGAGGGGGCGAAGCGGGTTATCGCGCAGTCTATTTAGAAGGAACGCGTAATGTCTTAAACGCGCTAAATGGTCAGTCGCTTCGTCATGTGTTTTGGTTGTCATCTACCGGTGTTTATGGCGAAAGCCAAGGTGAGTGGGTGGATGAGTCCACACCAGCACAACCGACAACCGCAACTGCGACGGTGTTATTGGCGGCAGAGCGTTGTGTGCAGAGTTTTCCCTGGCCATCTAGCATGGTTCGTTTGGGTGGTTTGTATGGGCCAGGACGTCATCGTTTGTTGCGTTGGGTGGAGTCTGCCAAGCCTATGCAGGTTAGTCCACCGAGCTGGAGTAATCGTATTCACGTAGCTGATGCTGCTGGTTTCTTGGAACATTTATGCACGCGAGTGTTTGCAGGGCAGACGGTGTTACCGCTGTATTTAGCGGTGGATGATGCGCCGACGCCACAGGCAGAAGTACTAACTTGGTTGGCGGCTCAGTTGCAGTTGCCTGCACCGCCTGCATTAGCGGACGGAGCAGTTTCTCAGGGCAAACGCATTGCTAATCAAGCGTTACGTGATTCTGGTTATGTATTGCATTATCCAAGTTATCGCGAGGGTTACACGCAGGTACTACAGCAGCGCACAAACGCCTAAATTTTCACCATTCAGCCATTTGTTGTAGTATCATGACGGTCTAGAACATTTATTACTAGTTAAGCGACCAAAGAGTCGTGGACCCGAGGGCACTATGCAAAAATGGTTGGCTTTACCCGTTCTCTCACTAGCTGTTGTAATGACTGGTTGTGGCAATAATGAAGATAATGTGCGACCCGGTATCAATCCGGGCGTCCCCGGCGTTAACGAGCCAGCACAACGCACACCCGCTTTTAAATTAGCTACCCCTGTGATCAGTGCTGACGGCGCGGCATCATGTGCGCGCAGTGAGGCGTTGGAGGGCGGCCGCAATTACCGAGTTCAATTAACTTCCGCTAGTGGCGAAGCTATCGTATTCCAAGTCATTGAGCCTAAAGTGATTAACTGCACCACAGGCAACCCGCTGGTGCTACATGGTCATGGTTTTGGTGGCTCGCGTGTGGTTGACCCTGCAGGTGGTTTCCTCGAGCGCCTGCAAGATAACGGTTATGCCGTCATTAGTATTGACCAGCGTGGTTTTGGTGAGAGTGGCGGCACAGTGCGGGTCATGGACCCTAACTTTGAAGGTCGTGACTTGCTGCAAATTCTGGATTGGGCCGAAGATAATTTGGATTATTTGGCGCATGAGCGCAAAGCGAATAAGCCATTTAACTTAGTGGCTGGCGCCACCGGCGGTAGTTATGGTGGCATGTACCAGCTGCTGTTGCACAATATGGATCGTGAAAAACAACGCCTAGATGTATTAACACCAGATATTACGCCACATGATTTACGAGTGGCACTTAATCCCGGCAATACGCTGAAGTCTGCTTGGGATGCATTGTTGGTGGTGGGCGGTGAGGCCGGTGCGACACAGCCGCTGATACAGGGCTTGGACCCGGTCATCAAGGAGACCCTGCTGCGCGGCGTGGTGTTTAATCGTATTCATGATGGTGCGCTGCCATTATTCTATTATCACAGTGCTAAATACTTCCTTGATGCCAAGCCAGTATCGGAACAAGACCCCATTAGTTTTGCGGTAGGACCACTGTCGGGCAGTACCGAATATGAAGTGGCTGCAGTGAAACCATTACCGGTTGATGTGTTGTTCACACAGGGTATGCGCGACACCTTATTTAACTTTAATGAAGCTTGGAATAACTTCACTGGCTACCAAGCTTTGGGCGGTGATGTGCGTTTATTTACGCACGAGTCGGGTCATATTTTACCCGGTACTGATACCGTGATTTCTCAGCTTGGGCCATTAAATATGGCGCTAGATCCTTTATTAGGCGGCTTAAACAGCGTCGGCGTTAGCTTGCCCGAATTACAGGCACCAGCAGGTCAAAATGAATGTGGTGAGTTAACGCGTGACGATGTCACGTTGGCATTCTTAAATGAAAAGCTGACACCACCATCGGCTGAAACGATCAAATCAGAAGTACTTGCGGGTTTGGAGCTGATGAAAGATCGGGTGTGTTTGTCTGTTGGCGACCAAGACGCGGAATGGGTGGCCTTTGATGCAATCGAGGCCAATGCTGATGCGGTTGAGCTTCCGGCAACACTGATTCCGGTGCCTAACTCGGTGCTGGGTGTAACGAGTTTATTGGCGCCTACTTTTATTGAAGTGTTGCCGCCTGCAGCTGGCAGAACCTTGGCCGGTATTGGCAAGCTCGAGGTAAATTTAGCAATACCTGGTGTGCCGCTGAACGGTTGTGATGTCGCCAATATGCTGCCGGCAGTATTGGCGGGAATCCTGCCAGCAACTGGCTGTGATGCCATTATTCATGTCGGTTGGGGTGCTCGCAGCGGTATGTCTGCACCACGATTGATTGATGAGCAGCTAACGCCGTTGCGTGGCTTAGGCAGTCATCAAATCGATATGGTGGGTGTGGCAGAGCGAATTGCCGATGATGAGAGTGTGGGCTTGCTGGTGTATGGCTATAACTTGCAGTTCTTAACCAGCTTGTCACGCGACTTGCTGGTGCCGGCAGTGAGCATCACCGGCACCGTTAAGCCACCATTGTTAGGTGCTAATAACTAACTGGGAATACAGACGATTCCGTCCATTTCCACCAGCGCGTTACGCGGCAGCGAGGCCACACCAATGGCCGCGCGTGCCGGGTAAGGCTGCTGG
>CAMTYC010000053.1:0-4469 GCA_947085865.1 uncultured Moraxellaceae bacterium | reverse complement strand
GGCAAACAAGCCAAAAACCAAATCAAAGCTTTCTTCTTTGATTTACAAAAAATCAATGGTGGTGGCTCACGTCCTAGCAAAGAGCAGTACCCCGCATGGAAAGCCACCAAAGTGGGTATCTTGGGTGCTGGCATGATGGGTCAGGGCATCGCCTATGTTGCGGCGACAGTAGGTATTCAAGTTGTACTGCTTGATCAAACCAAAGAAGCAGCTGACCGTGGTAAAGCGTATAGCAAAGGTCTGCTGGACAAGCGTGTTAGCAAAGGTCGTCTGGATGCTGCTAAGGCTGAAGCAACGTTAGCATTGATTCAAACTACCGATAGTCATACTGATCTTGCCGGTTGCGATATCGTTATTGAGGCGGTATTTGAAGATCGTGCCATCAAAGCAAAAGCAACAGAGCTGTCTGAAGCCAATGCATTGCCAGATGTGCTGATGTGCTCAAACACGTCAACATTGCCAATTTCTGGTCTGGCTAAAGCTTCGAAAAAACCAGCGAACTTCATTGGTCTGCATTTCTTCTCACCGGTCGACAAAATGCCGTTGGTGGAAATCATTCGTGGTGAACAGACCTCCGATGAAGCTTTGGCTAAAGCGTTTGATTTTGTTCTGCAAATTCGCAAAACGCCGATTGTGGTTAATGACTCACGTGGCTTCTTCACCTCGCGCGTGTTCGGTACCTTCACCTATGAAGGAATTGCCATGTTAGGTGAGGGTTATCACCCACAAACTATCGAACAAGCTGCTGCGCAAGCAGGTATGCCGGTTGGTCCGTTGGCGGTTACCGATGAGGTTAGCTTGGAGTTGGGCCGCAAAGTGCGTCTACAAACCATTAAAGATCTGGCCGAAGAAGGTATTACTTATCAAGCGCATCCAGCGGAAGCTGTTGTCGATCGTATGATGGACGAGTTTGGACGTAATGGTAAAAAGGCTGGTAAGGGCTTTTATGACTACCCAGAAGGTGGCAAGAAAGTGTTGTGGCCTGGTTTGGTCGAGCATTTTGTTAAAGCCGACAAAGTTCAAATCGGTGATACAGAGTTCGAAGAGCTGAAAGAGCGTCTGTTATATCGTCAAGCAATCGAGTCTGCTCGTTGTTTTGAAGAAGGCGTTTTAACCTCAGTGGCTGATGCTAATATTGGTTCAGTATTTGGCATTGGTATGGCGCCATGGACAGGTGGTGTACTGCAGTACATCAACTATGTTGGTGCTGCTGAGTTTGTTAAACGTGCTGATGAATTGGCCGCCAAGTTTGGTGACCGTTTCACGCCACCTAAATTGCTGCGTGATATGGCGGCAAATGGTAAAACCTTCGAATAAACGTTGGTGAGCTAGTAAAAAAAGCCCGAGCATCTGCTTGGGCTTTTTTTATGCGTTTTGGGGGCGACGATGGGGAAAAGACTGCGGTATAGTTAGGACTCTTGAAGTGAGACTAGCTGCACATGCCACCGTCGGATGCAACCATAACAATAAATGGCTTAGCCGCTTCGGCTGCGCCAACCGCAAATCGAGAGTTCACTATTGATGAGCTTGCGCAGGCGGCTGACATGACTGTTCGTAATGTTCGTGCCTATCAAGACAAGGGCCTTATTCCTCCTCCTGAAATTCGCGGTCGAACCGGTATTTACTCTAGCGCACATTTGGCGCGACTGAGAGTCATTGGTCCCCTGTTAGCCAAAGGTTATACCCTATCAAATATTGCTGAAATGATTGAGGCTTGGGAGCGTGGTCACGATTTGTCCCAACTGCTAGGCCTTGAGCAGGCGATTACGTCACCTTGGACAGAAGAAGTACCTGCTTTTTATGAGCTGTCTGAACTAATGACGCTGTTTGGGCGTCAGTTTTCACCTGAATTATTAGCTCGCGCCATTCAAGCAGGTCTAATTTCCGTTGATGGTGCACGCTTTAAAGCGCCAAGCCCTCGTTTATTTAATGCCGGTGTTGAGCTGGTCGGTATTGGTATCCCTTTGATTTCACTGCTTGATTTGCTTACTGGTATGCGTGCCAATGTTGATCAAGTGGCGGGTGCACTGGTAAAGCTGGTGGTAAAACATGTTTTTGATGTTTATGGCAGCAGTGAATTGCCTCCAGCAGCTGATGTGCCACGCTTAGCAGATGTTGTTTGGCGTTTGCGCCCTCTGGCTGATTTGGCCGTTTCAGCGGAGCTGTCACGAGCGATGGAAAAAGCCATGCAGGCACATTTAGGTGAGCGCATGGATAGCCTATTTCAGCTTTTAAACCAAGGTGGTGCGCGTAAACGCTAAGTGAGCCATCTATCGGTTTTTTGTATGCTTTTTGTAGTTTCTTTGTGTGGTTCAGACAAAATTCGGGTAATCTTGCCGTTAATAATTTTGAGGGCGTTAAACATGTCTAAATCTATGTGCCAGTTCACAAAAACCGCTAAGTTTATAGCTGCGGGTTCTATTATGGGCCTAGCAAATATTGCTCATGCAGCAGACGATGGCAGCAGTTATGACACCTATGTTTATTTTGGTGGCTTTTACATGGAAGCCGACGATAAGCGTGTTCCTGGTGGTCGAGCCGGTGACAGCTTCGGCGTACAGGCCGGTGTTGGTAAGCGTCTAAGTGATCGTTTATGGGTTGAAGGCCAATATTTTGGCTCAACCATTGAAACTCGTGGCTCAGGTACAGATTTTTATCAAAATGGCTTTGGTGTTGATCTTCAGTATGCTTTTGGTCAGCGCTCTGAATTCACGCCCTATATTTTGGCTGGTTTAGGTGGTGTGTATAACGATGTTGTTGGCAGCAACGACGACAAGTTCACACCGTACTTAAACGTAGGTGCTGGTTTTACACGCGCTATTTTCGGTAACGAACAGCTACGTCTTCGTGGTGAGCTCCGTGCCATTTATGATGATTACCGCTTCCAAGAACAAGACGGTATGATTGATTATCGTGCGATGTTAGGTCTAGAAATGGGCCTCGGTGCGCCACGTGAAGTAATTCGTGAAGTTGAAAAAGTTGTGATCAAAGAAGTGCCAGTTGAGCGTGTAGTGGTGCAAGAAGTTGCTCCAGCTGTAGTGCTTGATAGCGATGGTGATGGTGTTCCAGATGACCGTGATCTGTGCCCAAATACACCAGCTGGTGCACGTGTTGACGCCAATGGTTGTGTCATTGAGCAAACACTGGTCATGCGTGATATTACTTTCGAATTTAACTCTGCACGTTTAACCACTAACGCTCAGCGTTTGATGGAAAATGTTGTGTCATTCCTGCGCTCAGACCCTGAAGCTCGTATCACGATCTCTGGTCATACTGATAGCATCGGTAGCGAAGCCTACAACTTGAAATTGTCACGTGATCGTGCCAACGAAGTTCGTGATTACCTGATTGGTTATGGTATTGATGGCAGCCGTTTAACTGCATTAGGTTTCGGTAAAGCTCGTCCAATCGCTAGCAACGATACTGAAATCGGTCGTGAAACCAACCGTCGTGTTGAGTTCCGCATCCAGAAATAAGTTAGTTATGTGGTGAAAAAGAAAAGGCCCTATGTGGGCCTTTTCTTGTTTCTACCGCCAGAGTCGTTATGCTACGGCTGTCTAGTCATATCGCGATAAAACATGAGTGAAATAACCCCAAACTATACGGTTAATCGGCAGGCGCGCGGTGATGAGCGTCGTTTGCATATCTTGCGTGCTACGTGGCAAGTCATTATTGATGACGGTATTCGAGGTGTGCGTCATCGTGCTGTTGCTGAGGCTGCAGGTGTGCCGCTAGCATCAACTACGTATTACTTTCGAGATATTCAAGCACTAATTAATGAGTCTATGCAGCTATTTGCTCAAGAGACACTAGCGCGCTTTACAGAGCCGTTTTGGGCGCAGGCTGAGCAGAAGTTTGCAGCGTTAAAAGCGGCTGAAAACCGTGGGGTGTTAGAGCAGGGTTTTCTAGACTTAGGTGTTGATTATATTCAGTGGCGACTAGCGGAACATCGTGATCAATTAGTGCTGGAGTATGCGTTTTGGCATGCAGCAGTAAATAACGTCGCCCTTCGTGATGCGGTGACGGAGCTATTAAGGCGTTCAGTTGCTTTAATGAAACCATGGTTTGAAGCGCTGGAATTGACCGATCCTGAGCAAGCATCACGCTGCATGTTGGCGACTTTACGACGTATTGAATATGAAGGACTGGTGGCTGGTACTATGACCAAACGCCCAGACTGGATACGTGAAGCGCTCAGTTATCAACTTAAGGCATTGTGGTAGTGCAGGTTGCGCAGTGCCTGTCGGCGCCTTGGTTAAATGCACTAGAGCCATTCTGGTTAGCAACAGATAGGGCTGCTTTGGAGCGTGCTGTTGCAGAGGCGCGTCAACAGCATTTGGTATGCCCAGCTGAATCGCATGTCTTCGCTGCACTCAATCATGTGAAACCAGAGCATGTTCGTGTCGTGATACTGGGTCAGGATCCTTATCATGGTTCAGGTCAGGCACATGGTTATGCTTTTTCTGTGC
>CAMTYC010000052.1:0-20506 GCA_947085865.1 uncultured Moraxellaceae bacterium | reverse complement strand
GGTGTTGCCCATGCACTAAAGCTTATGCTGCTGGCAAGCACGGAAACAATGAGTGGTGTTAGCCCCCGCATAATGACAAGTCCTTTAGTGTTTTTATTAAAACCCAAATAATGACGGCACTGTATCGCGCATTTGTTTTAAAGCTTCTTGGCCTTTTTCGCCGTCACGCTGTAAGCGCTGATATTGTACTGAATCAGCGGGCGGCATTAATTTATTTGCCTTATCGGTGTTCTGATAACGCGCCCAATCTAGCGCATCCCGAATGTCTCGCGTTTGCCGAATAGACGCTAACACCTGACCCTCATCGGCCCCAGCCATGAAGTTTAAGCGCTTGGCGGGGTTACCCCGATGACAGGCAAAACAATAGCGCTCAAACTCTTTTAACACCAAGTGTTGGTTAATTTTTAAGGGCGGCTCAGCACTGGTGATAGGTTCTGACATTTCGTCCGTGTTTAAACAGCAATAAGCACGATCATGCGCCAGCAATGCATTCATCATATGCACACGAACAAAAGACTTAGGCTGAAATAAACCCTCTGGCATTTGCGCCACACGATTACGTACACGCGCCATATCAAACTGACTAAACGCTGAAATTTCCTTGATGTCTGCCAGCGTTAACAACGCCGCTAAACCATACACCGCGCTTAAGTCTTCAGCCGTAATCACTTGAATGGGGGGGCGCTTGGTCAGTGGGTCTAGCTCACTAGGCAACGGCGGTAGTTTTTCGAAGGCCGATAGGTCTTCATTATTAGTGGCGCCATCGCCTGTTTTAATTTGTCGGGTGGTTAACTTACGCCACCACCCTTTTAAACCTTGCTGTTCAGCTAACGGGTCTCGATTGATCAAGTCTGGACTGGCAACGGTTATGCCTTTGGTTGGCAGGTTTGTTCGCTGAAAAACTCGTAACGCCTCGGCTTCTGCACTGTCTTCACGAAAACTGCCGGGGCTGATGGCGTATTGCAACGCCAAACTAAACATCAGTCGGCGGCACTCTGCTCCGCCTTCACCACAAGCATCAATCCACAAGCGCTGTGTGACCGGAACAAAATTCGCAATGTCCGTTAAAAAGTCGATGCGTTCAGGCGCGGCTAATGGTTGGCGAATGGCTACATCAAAATAGGGCTGATTATTGCCTCGCGCATCAGCAATGGACTGCGCCACGGCTTCGTGTGCATTGGTTTCATTCCACGAACGTAGCGGAAAGATGGGTGCCTTACCTTGGTGGCAAGTGCTGCAAACAGCACGCTGAGCATAAACAATTCTTGGAACACAATCAGCACAGTAGTTTTGCACCAGCTGAAACTCATAACGCCCAGCAAGCTCGTTGTAACTAATGACTTCAATTTCATTAGCGCGCTCAACAAAACCTAAAAATAACTGACCACGTGCTTTTAGCCCCAATGAGGCTTCATTATTGTCCTGCTCGAAATCAGCCGCAGCAATTATCCTCGGCAGCGCTTCATCAGCTTGACCCTTGAGCAAGGAGCGGCCGTGTGGAATAAGGACGGTTTTTGGTGCCTCTGCTGTGGGCGAGCTTGCTTGGATTTGTGCCAATAAACGATCAAACGGATAGGCTAAGCCATCTTGTTGAGCAACAAAATGATCAAATAAAGAGCGCGTACCTTCCGGTGGCAAGTCTTCATCACTGATGACATCACTTGCTAACGAAGGTTCAGCAGCTTCTGTTTGCTTGGCAAGCTGGCTTATTTTTATCTCTGTAGGCTGGTTGATGCGTTGGTTAAGCAGTACTACCAATATCACCGCAACCGCAACCAACAGCGCCCGTAAAATCCACTTCATTACGTTAAGGCCCTTTAGGTACATGAGGGCCGATATCGGCCCTCAGCGCATCCATTACATCAGCTTCAAGAACTCACGCAGTGCAAACTTTTCTTGATCGCTTAAATCAACACCAAATTGATGGCCACGGTTTTCAACAGGGTCATCACAAGTTACAAACAATGGACGGTGTGGATTAACCGAAGCAAACGTTGCCACCGGTGTCCCGGCTTTAACCTTAATTTTTGGATAACCCTGCATATCTTCACGCGGCGTAATATGCATGTCTTCTGTGGTCACCAAGGTTTTTTGCGGACGGCTTGGTGACACCTTAGGGTCATCTGACAACATCAACTCTGCAAATGAGTTTTCAAATTGCTCGATGCGACCTTTAACCGTAAAGTCTGGTGCACCATCTTTAAGATAAGTAACTTCACCAATGGCATTGTTATGCATAAACGGCGCTGTTGCCCATACCGACAACAACGAGATATTACGCAGATAACCAGGGCCACCTTCAACTTTACGGCTACCTACCTGCTTACCACCCAAAAGTGGAATTTTACGATTCAAGACACGGGCAATACTGCCTGGCGACTCTGAGTTCTTATAGGTCTCAGAGGAAAACTCTTCCCAGACATTACCCTTGTTATGGTTGTTATGCATGGATCGACACATATTGGTGCCAATCACTGAGAACGGTGTACGTTCATCATTACCCAACCAGTCTTGGCCAAAGATTCCATTTTCAGCAAACTGTCTTGGACGTAACTTGCCCTGTTTATCTTTTGCCATGAAGTTTGTTATGAACTGTGGATCATTACGTTCGGCATCGGTGTATTCCAGCTGCCAATAATCTTCACTTCCAAACACGTGGCCATGATAAAAACGCTCTAAGGCCTCTTTATCGCTACGAATATTCATTGGTGCCACTTTGGTGCTGTGACAGGTTGCACAGTCACGTGCAAACACTTTGCGACCTTCAGGAATCACACTGGTGTCGATATGAGCTTGGCCCGGCGTTCCATCTACATCTTTAGCTGCTAACAAATATGTTGGACCACCGGTCATTAGGAAGGCCGCTAAGTCTTCCATTTTGGAGTCGGCGTAGTTCCAAGCATCACACTCAGCCGCACATTGCATAATACGCATTGGGCTTTGATTTACACCTCGGCCAACATAACGCGCAGGATAAGGAAAGTTTGGTACCCAACATTCTTCAGTACACAAACCAATATTGACGTACACACGAATCAGCGCCAAATGCTCACCAACACTATCTTCGCCACCTTTTAACACATGCCGTGTTTTGGCTTTACTGATTTTGCCTGTGACCGGGTCTTTCATTTCATGCTCAAACAAACGTTTGTTATGAAAGTCCATAATGTTGTTTTGTGTGCCCGGGTTGTGCATCCAGTCCGAGGCCACCAACGAGGTATCGATAGTGCCGATTCGACCACCTTTTAAAATTTGGCGTGCAGGGCTATTGGTTGGTGCTCCATGAAAAAATGCATCGGGCTGAACAATATGCTGATTACCAATCGTAGCTGTTAAATGTTCCCATTTTGGTTGGTTGGGGTTTTCTGGCGGATTAGTTGGATCAAAACCAACGTGACATTGCACACAGGGATGGCCGATGACAAAACGTTTGTTCTTGGCAATTTCATCTTCTTCATAAGGTGCAGTGGTTGGGTCATAAACCACTTGGCCTTTATCGTCTTTAATAGGGTCAGCATAGTATTTACGATAGCCCAACACACCCGATGAATGAGGGTCTTGGCATTTGTCATACCAGTTTGTAGAGGCATCACCTTGCTCACAATCAGGGTCATTGATTAAACCCCACTTACTAAAACGATATGGTCTGGTGCGGGTATCTAACCAAGGGTAATTCATGTTTTCGACACCAACCACACGTGATTGATGCAGATAATTTTCATCTTGGTTACCAAAAGTACCCTTGTACCAAACATCACGTCCACGACGAATTTGCTCACGCAACTCTTGTGCACGCTGAGGGTTTTTAGCTTCTACATCTTTAAAAAGACCGGCGACATATCGACAACCATCGGCGTCATAACCAGTAGGCTGTGCTTGATCACAAGGTGGCGGAATGTACTGTGGGATGGGTTGATAATCCCATGTGATAGGCCCACCACGTTTATGCGTTTCTGGTGATGTACCTTCATGCCAAACCTTACGTGCTGCTAAGGTTGCGTAGAAATTTTCGTTAAACCACTGTTTTCGTTCAGTCCAATACGGCGTGCCGGTATAAACACCGGTCATTAATCCGCGCTCGGCTAATTCGTCTAGTGAAACACTACGGTTAATTGATCGATAGGGAGTCGTTGGGACAACAACATTGCCTGTTGGCATATCGTAAATAGTTAATGCAGGCACTTCAGGCACAGCAAAAACAGTCGGAACATCTGGCACCTTGGGTGGTGCAGGTGGAATGGTGACTATTTGATGAACAGCACCAGCACCAAGCAATAGAAAAAGTATATATGCCAAAATTTTCATTATTTACGACCCTCATCCCTTTTTTTATGGGCATAACTCACTGCGTCATGCACTTTGTGTACTATAGTACAATTATTGTTGTGTGGTCAATAAGTAGCCAACCCGACATTTGTACTAATAACATTACCCGCCCACGGCAGTAAGCCATAGCGCAAAGCGACAAGCGGTTATTAAGGAGGGGTTACTTTCCGATGCAGAAACTGGAGAAAATTTTGCCGAGTAAATCATCCGAGGTGAATACCCCGGTAATTTCTGACAGGGATTGTTGCGCTAAACGTAAATCTTCTGCCGCTAATTCACCGGCATAATGTTCGACTAAGGCAATACGTGCCTGTTGCAAATGCTGCTGGGTAGCACTTAATGCTGATAAATGACGACGGCGAGCACTAAAACCACCTTCATGACTACCGACATAACCCATCATGCTTTTAAGTTCTGTCGCCAGCTCGTCAAGGCCAAGACCTTGTTTTGCCGATATATGCACTTGTCGAAGTTGTCTATTATTAAAATCTAAGTGACTGTAACCCGGCTCTACAGCAGACAAATCGCATTTATTGGCCACTAGTACCAAATTATTAGGAAGCTCTGGAAAGAAGTTTGCTAGCGTTTTCTGTGGATGTTGATCTGGTTGACTACTATCAAACACAAACAAAACACAATCAGCCTTTGCTACTTCTAAATAAGCGCGACGAATGCCCTCTTTTTCAACAACATCAGGACTATCGCGTAGGCCTGCAGTATCAATAATATGTAATGGCAAACCATCTAACTGAATATGTTCACGCAGCACATCCCGAGTCGTACCAGCAATATCGGTAACAATGGCAACTTCATTACCTGCTAAGGCATTTAATAAACTGGATTTACCTGCATTTGGACTGCCGGCAATTACCACTCGCATACCATCGCGCAATAACACACCTTGTTTAGCTTCTTGTAGAACTGCAGATAAAGCTTTTTCAACATGTGTTAGCAGAGCCAAAATTTGTCCGTCTGCTAAAAAATCAATTTCCTCTTCTGGAAAATCAATCGCTGCTTCAACGTAGAGCCGCAGTGTAATTAGTGACTCTAACAACTCATTAACGCGTGTAGAGAAAGCGCCTTGTAGTGACTGAATCGCTGATCGTGCCGCTTGTTGACTACCTGCCTCAATTAAATCTGAAATCGCTTCTGCTTGGGCTAGATCAAGTTTGTTGTTTAAAAAAGCACGTTCAGAAAACTCGCCTGGCCTAGCCAAACGAGCGCCGTATTGAACTGCCGTTTGTAATACCAAATCTAAAACAACTGGCCCGCCGTGACCTTGCAACTCCACGACATCTTCACCAGTAAATGAATTCGGTGCTTGAAAATACAACATCAAGCCTTCATCCAAAACATCGCTTTCAGTATTTAAAAATTGAGTGAAATAGGCTTGTCTAGCAATAGGAGACTTGTTTTGAACACTGCGGCAGATGCATTGGCCAATGTGAAGTGCATGTGGCCCAGAAAGCCGAATGATGCCGATACCACCGCGACCGGGCGCGGTGGCGATTGCTGCGATGGTATCGGTCATATTTTATTTTGCCACTGTGGCCTTGGCGGTCGCTTTTTCAATTTGACGTGTAATTACCCATTGTTGAGCAATCGACAACACGTTGTTAACCAGCCAGTACAGTACTAAACCTGCTGGGAACCAAAGGAAGAATACAGTAAACACTATTGGCATGAATTTCATGACCTTAGCCTGCATTGGATCGATTGGTGTTGGGTTCAACATTTGTTGAAGGTACATCGACACACCCATCAACAATGGCAGGATGAAATATGGATCCATCAATGACAAATCTTGAATCCATAAAATCCAACTGGCGTGACGAAGTTCAACAGATTCCATCAAGGTCCAGTACAGCGCAATAAACACCGGCATCTGAACCAAAATAGGTAAACAACCACCCAGAGGATTAATTTTTTCCTTTTTATAAAGCTCCATCATCGCTTGCGATAATTTAGCGCGGTCATCACCAAACTTCTCTTTCATCTTTTGCATTTCAGGCATGACACGACGCATGTTAGCCATGGATCGATAGCTGGTTGCAGAGAGATGGAAGAATGCAGCTTTAACCAACACAGTCAGGGCAATAATGGACCAACCCCAGTTGCCAATAAAACCGTGTAGTGTTTTCAATACCCAAAACAAGAACTGTGCAATTGGCCACAACCAGCCGTAATCAACGGTGAGCTCAAGACCCGGTGACAATGCTTTTAAGCGATCCTGCAGTTTAGGACCAACATAAAACTGAGCATTCAGAGACGCTGACTTACCTGCTTCAACCACAATCGGTGAACCAGTAAAACCAATAAAATTCTCACCCGTACTTTCATTGCTACGTGTGGCAATGGTGTTTCGTGAGTTTGCATCAGGAATCCATGCTGAAACGAAATAATGTTGGACCATGGCAGCCCAGCCACCATCAACAGTGACTCGTTCACCTTTTTTAGCAAAGTCGCTCAACGATAATTTGTTGTAGTTTTTATCTGCTGTCCACCAAGCACCACCTAAAAAGGTAATCATGCCAAACGAGTGGTTATCAGCACTTGGGTCTTTGCTGCTGTCACGTTTAATTTGGCCAAATGGCACACCAGTCCATGTTGATGCACTGTTGTTCTGAACAGTTTGAATGACATCAATTTGATATTGGCCACGATGAAAACGATAAGTTTTATTAACTTGAATGCCTTCCGGTGTTTGTGTGCTTAGCACTACATCTAAACTTTCTTGGTCATCGTTTAAATTAAATGAATTGCTCGCTGCTTTGTAAACAGGACGACCTTGGCTGTGGTCATCCACACCAGAAAGTACATTTTTAAGGCCTGGCACTACTGCTTTTACAAGACCACTTTGCGCAACGTAATTCAGTTGTTGACTACGATCCATTAAAACAAATGGCGTGTCATCACCCACTGCACGGGTATATTGCTTGAGAGCAACACGAACAATATCACCACCGACTGGGTCAATAGAGACCTCAAAAACGTCAGTAGTAACTAAAATCAGCTCATTAGTACTGGATTGATTTTCAACCAATGGTGCTAATGCAGCAACTTCTGCCATTGCTGTTGGCGCTGCCACAGGCAATTCAGCATTGTTTTCAGTCTCTGCAGTTGCTACAGGCAGGGCTGAAGTTTCTTGTTCTTGGGTTACAGCTGGCTCGTTAGCAACGGCTGGTTTGTTGCCGTAATCTTGCTGCCAAGTCAAAAACATAAAATAAGTCACTGTTGCTAAAGCAACCATGATTAACGTACGACGAAATTCCATGCCTTATAGTTCCTGTTTTGAAGCAGGTGAAAAAGAAAATGTTTCGGGTACCGGATCATACCCTCCCTCATAACCTGGATGACAGCGCAAAAGTCTTCTAGTTGCTAAATAAACGCCACGCATAGCACCAAACCGTTCAATTGCTTCTTCCGCATAAGCAGAACATGAGGGGTAATAACGACAACGTGGACCGAGCAATGGACTAATTCCATATCGGTACATGCGAATAGGTAAAATCATTAATATTTTCATGACTTTACACTTTCTTGAAGTTTCTGATAGCGCTTAGATAAATGCTGTAAAGCATTTTTGCCTGATTGTTGTAGCTCATGATTACTGAGTTCAGCTAAGTGTGATTTAGCCAAAAATACTACATCAAACGGAGGGAGTTCATGTTGCACTTGTCGAAATGTTTCGCGCAAACAGCGTTTGATACGATTTCGTTCAACAGCAAGCTTGACGCGTTTTTTTGAAACTATAAAACCTAATCGTGCACTAGGTTTTCCAGTGACAGTGGCTAACATCAAAAACTTAGGTTGGCCACTTTTGACTTCAGCGTTTTCCATCACTTGTTTAAAATCAGACGGAGTTAATAACCTCGCTGATTTTGGAAAACGCTGATCGTTCACGAAACTCAGACAGTTAAACGTTTGCGGCCTTTCGCACGGCGACGAGCCAATACTGCACGACCATTTTTAGTCGACATGCGCTCACGGAAACCGTGTGTACGTTTTTGCTTGAGAGTACTTGGTTGGAATGTACGTTTCATGATCGTTGACCTGATATACCAGTTAGCCCTTCAGGGCACAGAGGGTGGGGATTCTATTGATGAGCTCAAGTGTTGTCAATTGCTTCCTGAAGATGAAGTCATTTCTGAGATGTCCGTACAAGTTGTCAACATTTTAGTTTTGAGTTTTTGTCTTAAGTACTAAATAAATATAAAGAAAGAAGAAAAGCTTGTAATGATGGTAGTAGTACACAGACTTTTCTGTGGATAAGTACTTTTTATTCATATTTATCAATATATTAGATTATATTAAAAGCTGTTATTAAGCGGGCTTGTTTGACTCTGACAAACATCGTGGAACCTGTGGATAAATAGGGGTGACTTACTTATCCACACTTACCACCTATTCATCAGACTATTTTATTCACTATTTTATCCACAGCCTATTAATGCTTGTGGATAAAGTACTAGCAGTGCTAGAACAGAGCCCGTAGAATGCCTTTTTTGTTTGTGGATAGATTGAGATGTCTAGTGCAGTTTGGCAGGCGGCATTGGTTCGCTTAGAAGAAGAATACCCAGCCAACCTTTTTCAAATGTGGATACGGCCATTGCAGGTCGTGGAGACAGATTCTGGTCTCGATTTACTTGCCCCTAACCCTTTTTTTGTTCGTCATATTAAAGACAAGTTTTTGCAGCGTATTGTGCAAATCGTTTCTGAAGTATCTTCAGGTCGTTTAACTGAAATTGATGTTCGTGTTGGCAGCAGTAGTGATAAAACTGCGAGTAATAAAAGTGTTATTGAAAACAAACCGGCTGTTTTAAAGTCACGTTCGGTTAGTCCAAAAAACTATGAAAAGGAAGTAATTGCAAAGCCGCCATCTAGCCTTAACCCATTGTTTACATTCGAAAACTTTGTTCCCGGCAAAGGTGCTCAGCTTGCTCATGCTGGTTGTTTACAGGCAGCAGACAATCCTGGTGCTAGTCATAGCAATCCATTATTCATTTATGGCCCAACTGGCTTAGGTAAGACGCATTTGATGCACGCAGTCGGCAATGAGATTCTTAGCCGTAATGCACATGCTCGTGTGATGTATTTAACGTCTGAACGTTTTGTCGGTGATTTTATCACTGCATTGCAACGCAACATGATGACGGACTTTAAGCGTTTATATCGTTCACTTGATGCTTTATTGATTGATGATATTCAGTTCTTTGCTAACAAAGAAAGTACGCAAGATGAGTTTTTCCATACCTTCAATACGCTGCTGGAAGGTTCCCGACAAATTATCATGACATCCGATAAAATTCCTAGAGAAATCAATGGGATGGATGATCGCTTGAAGTCGCGATTTTCGTGGGGTTTATCAATTCAGGTAGATCCACCTGATAAAGAAACACGTGTTGCTATTTTGTTGAAAAAATCGCTTTCAGCAGGCATTGATGTTCCATTAGAGTCAGCTCAATTCATTGCTGAACATGTTCAAGGTAACGTGCGTGAACTTGAGGGCGCTCTAAATAAGGTAATTGCAACTGCTCGTTTTAAAGGTATGCCAGTAAGTCTAGAGCTGGTTAAAGAAGCCTTGCGTGATGTACTACTAGTGCGTGCAAGACAGTTTAATATCGATAATATTCAGCGTGTGGTTGCCGAGTATTATCATATTCCGCTGAGGGAATTAACTGGCAAAAAGCGTAATCGTTCATTTGCTAGGCCTCGCCAGGTTGCCATGGCGTTAGCTCGTGAGTTAACGGGCAATAGTTACCCAGAGATCGGTTTGGCGTTTGATGGCCGAGATCACAGTACCGTAATTCATGCTTGTGAAAAGGTCGCTAGCCTGCGTGCTAGTGATACACATATAGAAGAAGACTTTAAAAACTTGCTGCGTATATTGCAGATGTAAGCTCGGGGAAGCGAAATAATGAAAGTGTCCATGACGCGTGATCAGTTGTTAAAACCGTTGCAACAAGTTGCTGGTGTTGTTGAAAAACGACAAACGCTGCAAGTGTTATCAAATGTGCTGATGGTTGTAGATAAAGGCCAATTAGCGTTGACCGGTACCGACCTAGAAGTTGAGCTGGTGGCAAAACAAGCGCTGGCCGGTGATTATTCTGATGGGCGTATTACACTACCCTGTCGCAAGCTTGTTGATATTTGTCGAGCACTTCCTTCTACCGCGGATGTCGAGCTGAGTCTTGATGGCCAGCGTATGGTGTTACGTTCGGGCAAAAGCCGTTTTACCTTATCGACCTTGCCGGCAAATGACTTCCCTAACTTAGAAGAAACTTTGGCAGGTGCGTTTTCTTTAACACTGCCTCAAAAAGTACTTAAGCGATTGATTGATAAGACATCTTTTGCAATGGCGCAGCAAGATGTTCGCTATTATTTGAATGGTATGTTGTTTGAGTTAAGCACGGGTTGCTTACGCGTCGTGGCAACAGATGGCCATCGTTTGGCTATGTGCGATGCCAGTGTTGATGCTCAGCTAAATGAAAAACTGCAAATTATTGTTCCACGCAAAGGTATTCAAGAGTTGTCTCGTTTGCTGTCAGACGAAGATGGCGAAGTGACCTTGACCTTAGGCTCTAACCATTTGCGAGTTAGCGTTGGTAGCCTGACGTTTACCTCAAAATTGATAGATGGCCGTTTCCCTGACTACGAACGCGTGTTGCCGAAAGGCGGCGATCGAACTCTTGTTGCAGGTCGCGAAGAACTTAAATCTGCATTGCAACGCGCGGCTATTTTATGCAACGAAAAATTCCGTGGTGTTCGACTGCACTTAAATGAGCAACACTTAAAAATTGTTGCTACCAACCCAGACCAAGAAGAAGCTGAAGAAGAGTTACAAGTTGAGTTTGGCGGCACTACCTTAGAAATTGGCTTTAACGTAGGTTACGTGCTGGATGTGTTGAATGTGCTCAGCGGTGCTTACACGCGAGTTATTTTGAGTGACGGCAATAGTTCAGCCTTGGTACGAGACAATGATGATGAACAAGCCGATGCGCTTTATGTTGTGATGCCGATGCGCTTGTAGTCTTTGTCTATTCTTTCTCAGATTGAAGTAACAGGCCTTAGAAATATTACTAAGGCCTGTTTTTCGCCTTCACCGCATATCAATTTGTTTTATGGCGAAAACGCATCTGGTAAAACTACGGTGCTTGAAGCCATTCATTTGCTAAGTCTGGGTCGCTCTTTCAGAACACAGCGATCTAGGCGACTTATTCAAGACAATAGTGAGAGCGCTATTGTTTTTGCCAAACTATCTTGTGGTACTACGATTGGCATTCAGAAGACCCTCTCGGGCGAATCCATTACACAAATTGATAGAGACCGCGCGGTACGCCGTGGTGAGTTAGCTAAAGTACTTCCGTTGCAACTTTTAGATCCCTCCACGCTTGAAATGCTTTCTGGGCCTTCAGAGCCTCGCCGTCAATTATTAGACTGGGGAGTGTTTCACGTGGAACATGGTTTTTTGCACTTATGGCAGCAGTATCGTCATGCGTTATTACAACGGAACTCATTGTTAAAAAGTGCTAAAATATCAAGCATTCAATTAGATTATTGGGAAGCCAATATGGCTTCACTTGCGCAGCCACTAACTGAGCACAGGCATCAATTTTTTTATCAGTGGAAGTTGTTTTTTGATCAGGCAGTAAATCGTCTTTTGCCAGATGAAAATATAACTATGCATTTGTCCACAGGCTGGGATGAAGAGGCAAGTTTTGTTGATTTGCTTCGAGCAGCGCGAGAAAAAGACAATGAGCGCGGTTTTACTCAGATAGGTCCACAACGTGCGGATGTTAGAGTGCGTGTTGGTTCGCTTTCTTGTGAAGAGCGCCTATCGCGCGGGCAGCAGAAGTTGGCTGTGTGTGCTATGAAGTTATCAGTGGTTGAGCTATTGATTGATCAATATGGAGTTCGCCCCGTATTGTTGTTAGATGATATTGCATCAGAGTTGGATGGGTTGGCGCGGCAGCGTGTGTGCGATTGGATTTCCTCTTTGGGTGTTCAGGTTTTTGCCACAGCAATTGAATTAAATCAGTTATCGAGTCTATGGGGCGATGTGCCCATTCATAGGTTTCACGTGGAACATGGTGACATATCTAATGTCACTGAGGCCGTAAAAAGGGCTTAGGAGCAAATAATGACAGAACAAAATACGGACTACGACTCCAGTAATATTAAGGTCCTAAAGGGCCTTGATGCGGTTCGTAAGCGGCCCGGCATGTACATTGGTGATACCGATGATGGCACTGGTTTGCACCATATGGTGTTTGAGGTTGTTGATAATGCCATCGACGAGGCGTTAGCCGGCCACTGTACTGAGGTCAATGTCATTATTCATGCTGATGAGTCCGTGACAGTAACGGATAACGGTCGTGGTATTCCTGTCGACATTCATAAAGAAGAAGGAATCTCTGCTGCTGAAGTCATTATGACGGTTTTGCACGCAGGCGGTAAATTCGATGACAACAGTTATAAAGTCTCTGGTGGCTTACATGGTGTAGGCGTTTCCGTTGTTAACGCCCTGTCGACCAAGCTTGAGTTAACAATTCGTCGTGCAGGTAAGGTTTATGAGCAAACCTATACCCATGGCGTGCCTGATGCCCCAATCGCTGAAGTTGGAATTACTGAGGCGCGTGGTACGGCTATTCGTTTCCACCCCAGTGCAGAGACCTTCAGCAACATTCATTTTAGTTTTGATATTTTGGCTAAACGTTTACGTGAGCTGTCATTCCTGAATTCTGGTGTTCGCATTGTGTTAAGTGATGAGCGCACCGATCAGCAAGAAATTTTCCAATATGAAGGTGGTCTTGGTGCATTCGTAGACTACTTAAATACCAATAAGACGCCTCTAAACCGTGTATTTCATTTCGATGCACAAGGGGATAACGGCATTGGCGTTGAAGTGGCTCTTCAGTGGAATGATAGTTACCAAGAGAATATTTATTGCTTCACCAATAATATTCCTCAGCGTGATGGTGGTACTCACCTCGCCGGCTTCCGCGCTGCGTTAACTCGTACCTTAAATAGCTATATGGAAAACGAAGGTTTTCTTAAAAAGGAAAAAGTGGCAACGACGGGTGATGATGCCCGCGAAGGATTAACAGCTATTGTTTCGGTTAAGGTGCCAGACCCTAAGTTTTCCAGCCAAACAAAAGACAAACTGGTGTCATCTGAAGTTAAGTCGGTTGTTGAGTCTGTAATGGCAGCAAAGTTCCAAGAGTTTTTGCTGGAACAGCCTTCAGAAGCAAAGTTAATTGTTGGCAAGATTATTGATGCTGCTCGTGCACGCGAGGCAGCAAGAAAAGCACGTGAAATGACACGTCGAAAAGGCGCACTCGATATTGCTGGCTTGCCCGGTAAATTGGCCGACTGCCAAGAAAAAGATCCTGCCTTGTCCGAACTCTATTTAGTTGAGGGTGACTCTGCGGGTGGCTCGGCAAAGCAAGGCCGTAATCGTAAGATGCAAGCCATTCTGCCTTTGAAGGGTAAGATTCTAAACGTTGAGAAAGCACGCTTTGATAAAATGCTGTCCTCGCAAGAAGTTGGCACATTAATCACAGCGTTAGGTTGTGGTATTGGTCGTGAAGAATACAACCCTGACAAACTGCGTTATCACAAAATTATCATCATGACTGACGCTGACGTTGATGGTTCGCACATTCGTACCCTGTTGCTGACGTTCTTCTTCAGACAAATGCCAGAGCTGATTGATCGCGGTTATATTTATATTGCTCAGCCTCCTCTCTATAAAGTTAAAAAAGGCAAGCAAGAACAATACCTTAAAGATGATGAGGCAATGGAAATTTACCTAACTGCACTGGCTGTTGATGGCTCGGAGCTAAAGGTAAATGAGGACGCACCTGCAATTACTGGCTTGGCGCTAGAAAACCTGATTAATCAATATCGTGGTTTTACTAAGCTTAAAAATAGATTGTGTCGTCGTTATCCAGAGGTCATGTTAGATCAGCTGTTGACGTTACCAACGCTTACGGTTGCAGCATTATCTGAGCACCAAGCTGTAGCAGACTATGTAGTTAAACTACAAAAAGCACTAGACACTGCTGCTGATGCAAGTCAGCGCTTCTTAGTTGAAGTGATTGAAGATGTTGAGCATAACCGTCATCAGATAAATATTGAGTTGGTTGCTCATGGCGTTCCGTTTAGCTACCGCATTGGTGGTGATTTCTTGGCAAGTAACGACTATCAGCAAATTGATCGCTTAGCCCGTGCTTTAGACGGCCTAGTAGGCACAGGCGCAAGCATTAAACGTGGTGAGCGCGAATTTGTTATTAATGACTTTAAATCGGCTTATGCATGGCTAATGAATGATTCTAAGCGCGGTCTTGGCATTCAGCGTTATAAAGGCCTTGGAGAAATGAACCCAGATCAACTGTGGGAAACTACAATGGATCCTGAAACGCGTCGTATGTTGCGAGTTACCATCGAAGATGCAATTGGTGCGGATCAAATGTTTACTACGCTGATGGGCGATGCAGTTGAGCCTCGTCGTGAGTTTATTGAACGCAACGCGTTGTCTGTTGCAAACTTGGACGTTTAACGTAGTACATACCCTGTGTTAGATGTTCCACGTGAAACCAAATCGGTTAATCCCTCCATTGAGCTAGTGTTAGCTCCCATGGAGGGATTAACCGATTTTTTTATGCGTAATATTTTAACGGCATTAAGCCCGTATGACTGGTGTGTCAGCGAGTTTCTCCGTGTTACCGATCATTTGTACCCTGCGTCGGTATTTCATAAACATTGCCCAGAAATAAATACTGACGGTAAAACAAGTACTGGAACACCAGTGCATTTGCAATTGTTAGGTAGCGACCCCTCAGCGATGGCTGATAACGCAGCAAAGGCAGTTAATTTAGGCGCCCCAGCGATTGACCTCAACTTCGGTTGCCCTGCTCGTACGGTTAACAAGAGTGGCGGTGGCGCGGCATTACTTAATAATGCTGAGTTAATTCATAGCATAGTTTCAAGCGTTCGTCAGAGTGTGCCTAAGCATATTGCTGTGAGCGCCAAAATTAGGTTGGGTCTAGAAAGTAGCGAAGAGCTTCTGGCTAATGCCGCTGCAATTCACGATGCTGGGGCAAGCTGGTTAACGATTCATGCACGAACAAAATCACAAGGCTACAGGCCACCAGTGGATTGGTTTGCTATTGGGCAGGTAGTTCAGCAATATCCAGATTGGAAAATTATTGCAAACGGCGATATCAACTCGAAAGAAAGCTTGCAGCAGTGCCAGTTAGAAAGTGGCTGTAATAGCTTTATGATTGGTCGTGCAGCGGTGTCTCAGCCTGACCTTGTGGCTAGTTTAAAGTCGTTAACCCATCAGCGCTTAAGCTGGCATGAAGTAGCGTTGGCGCAATTACAGCTGATTCAGTCTATGGGTGACAAAGAGCGTGGCATTGTCGGGCGTTATAAACAGTGGTTAAGCATGACAACCAGTGTTTATCCTGAAGCCCATGAGCGTTTTCAGCGTTTGAAGCGAGCCAATTATATTGAAGAAATCCTGGCAGACCCGATATAAATTTATGACTGCCGTAACGTTCACTGGTTTATTTGCGTCTAACACGGTAGAACAGAATAGAACGTATCAGGATCAAGCCCCATGTTGCCCACACTGAAACTATTAGAAAACACTGACTTTCCGCAGATTAAACGTGCGCAGCTTAATATCTTGCAGATTAATCTGGGATATTTATGCAATCAGAGCTGTGTGCATTGCCATGTTAATGCGGGGCCGACGCGTACTGAGCTTATGAGCAAAGCCCATGTCAATATGGCTATCGATGTGCTAAAGGCGAGAAAAATACACACCCTAGACTTAACGGGTGGTGCACCAGAAATGAACCCTCACTTTAAGTATCTGGTAACAAAAGCGAGAGAGCTTGGCGTACATGTTATTGATCGCTGCAACTTAACCATTTTGTTTGAGCCAGGTTATGAAGGTTTAGCTGAGTTTTTGGCGGAGCAAGAGGTTGAAGTGGTCGCCTCTCTACCCTGCTACTCTGCCGATAACGTTGATAAACAACGTGGTAAAGGTGTGTTTGATAAAAGTGTGGCTGGCTTACAGGCACTAAATGCCTTGGGTTATGGCAACGGACGCTTAAAGCTGAGCTTGGTGTACAACCCACAGGGCCCATCACTTCCACCAAACCAACAAAGTTTAGAGCAGCAATACAAGCACGAGCTTAAAACCCACTTTGGCATTGTCTTTGATCAGCTCTATACCATCACCAACATGCCCATTAAACGCTTTGGCAGCATGCTTATTTCTAAAGGTCAGTTTGATGATTACATGACGTTGCTAAAGCATAACTTTGCCGCGGCAAACCTAAGCCAAGTGATGTGTCGCTCTTTAATTAGTGTGGATTGGCAAGGTGAGTTATATGACTGCGATTTTAATCAACAATTAGATGTACCAATGTCTACAGCCGTACACAAGCGCCTTCACTTGCGGGACTTATTACAGCAAGACTTTGCGAATAACCCCATTTATGTAGCGGACCATTGTTATGGCTGCACTGCTGGCAGCGGCAGTAGTTGTGGTGGTGCATTGGCTTAGAACACATGATTAGCATCATCATCCCCACTAAAAACGAAGCCGCTCATATAAGCCAAACATTGACTTCACTTTCCTATTGGCAGCAACAGGGTCATGAGCTGATTGTGGTTGATGGTGGCAGCACGGATAACACCCTAATTTTGGCTAATCAAAAAGCCAATATTGTCATTAAGAGTGAGCCGGGACGCGCACGGCAAATGAATGCCGGTGCTGCGCTGGCTAAGGGTCAGCTGTTATTGTTTCTTCATGCAGATACCTTACTTCCGCAAAATGCGTTTGAATTATTGAGTGCTATTCGTCAGCAGCCCATGACATGGGGCCGGTTTGATGTTGAGTTGGTTGGGCAGTCTAAGTGGTTGCCAGTGGTGGCAAGCATGATAAATATGCGCTCAAGGCTTAGCGGTATCGCAACAGGCGATCAGGCATTGTTTTTCTCAAGAGATTTGTTTGAGGCATTAAATGGCTTTGCCGATCAGCCCTTGATGGAAGACATCGAGATTTGCCGACGCGCTAAGTTAATGGTTAAACCGATATGCTTTAAAAGCCGCGTAAGGACATCCGCGCGGCGCTGGGATAACCGAGGTGTGTGGCCAACAATTTTTTTGATGTGGCGACTACGATGGCGTTATTGGTTGGGTGAGTCGCCAGAAAGGTTGGCTAAGGACTATCGCTAATGTACGACAGCTGCCTTGTCATTATGGCTAAACAGCCACTGCCGGGAATGGCAAAAACGCGGATAGGTGCGACCTTAGGCGATGACTATGCCGCAGCATTAGCAGAGCAACTACTGCACTACACGCTAGCCAAAATGCAAAAACTTAGCGATGAAGTGGACTTTCGGATTCAGCCGGTTTTATGTGTAGCACCACAAATTAATCGTTATTTTGAGTTGCTGGCAACACACTTCAGCACTGGCCTTATTGCACAAACTGAGGGCGACCTAGGCGCTCGCATGCAGGCGGCCACTAGTTACGCCCTATCCGAAGCATCACACGTCATCATTATCGGAACAGACTGCCCAGCACTGAGTGAACAACATATTCATCAGGCTAGAAAGGCATTGGATCAGGTTGATGTGTACTTGCAGCCAGCACAGGATGGTGGTTATGTATTAATAGCGCTCAATAAAAATGTGCCCTGTGTGTTTAGGAACAAGCCTTGGAGCACACCTGAGCTTTTGGCGACGACACTCGCTGAGTTAAGTGAAGCAGGTATTAGTTACGCAATAGGTGACTACCTGAACGATATTGACGAAGCTGATGACTTAGTACATTTGCCATTGTCTTTTGCAAGACCAACTGAGGAGTTGCAATGAAAACCGCTATTTCACTACTCATAATGGCGGTTAGTGCATCTGCCTTTGCATTTACACCGGGTGATGATGGCTTACCCAAGGGTTGGCAGCTATTTCAACCAAATCAAAAAGTGGCCGCAACGCAGTATCGTCTGCAGCAAGAAAAAAACGAATGGGTTGTGCATGCGGTTGCAAAGTCCAGCATGGCTGGCTTGATTAAACCTATGCAGGTTGACTTAAATAAGACGCCCATCTTGTGCTGGTCATGGCGGATTAAGGCTGTGGTAAGCAATGCAGACCTAAACACCAAAGCCGGTGACGACTATGCCGCAAGAGTTTATGTCTTGTTTGATGTGCCTGTTAACCAAATCCCATTTGCTGACCGTGTCAAAGTGCGCTTGGCTAAAACTTTTTATGGTGCAGACCTCCCCACCGCTGCCATTAACTATGTTTGGGATAATAAACACCCCATCGGTACGGTGGCGCCAAATGCCTATACCGATCGCACACGATTAATGGTGTTACAAAGCGGCAATGCAAAGGCAGGCAAATGGGTACGACAAGCACGCAATGTAGCCAAAGACTACCGTACGATGTTTGCGGGCCAACTGCCTATGGTTGCAGGCTTAGCAATTGCCACAGACACCGATAATACTGCGAGCAATGCTGAGGCTTGGTTTAGTCAACCGTACTTTGTCAGCGACCAATCTTTATGTTTGTAACAGGAAAAAATCATGCATGAACTTGTTCAGGATTATTATGGCAAACAGTTGCAAGCAACCACGGATCTAAAAACATCAGCCTGCTGTGATGCTTCGGCTATGCCAAGCTGGCTGAAGCCTTTGCTGGCAAACGTGCATGATGATGTCCTGATGCGTTATTACGGCTGTGGTTTGGTCTGCCCTAGCGACTTAGACGGTTGCCAAGTATTAGACCTTGGCTCGGGCTCAGGGCGCGACGTTTATGTGTTAGCGCAGTTGGTTGGTGAGCATGGCCATGTGTTGGGTGTAGACATGACGGTAGAACAATTAGCCGTTGCTAATGCCAGCTTAGACTGGCATGCCGAGCGATTTGGTTATGCCAATGTCAGCTTTAAACACGGTTATATTGAACGTTTAAATGAGTTGGGCTTAGAGGACGAGCGATTTGATGTGATCGTTTCTAACTGCGTTATCAACTTATCACCCGATAAAGACGCAGTGTTGGCAGAAGCCTATCGTTTATTAAAACCGGGTGGAGAGCTGTACTTTTCTGATATTTACGCTGATAGACGTGTGCCGAACGAACTTGTTGCTGACCCGCTGTTATATGGTGAGTGCTTAAGTGGTGCATTGTATTGGAACGACTTTATCAGTATGGCTAAGCGCCATGGCTTTACCGATCCACGATTGGTGGAAGACAAACCGATTGACATAACTGACCCAAGCCTGCGTGAAAAGTGCGGCAATATTCGCTTTTATTCGGCAACTTATCGGTTATTTAAACTGCCAGAGCTAGAGTCTGATTGTGAAGACTATGGTCAGGCAGTGATTTATAAAGGCACGGTCATGGGCAGTCCAGACACATTTGTGTTGGATAAACATCATCATATTCAGGCTGGTAAAGTGTTTCCGGTGTGTGGAAATACATGGCGCATGCTGCAGGACACACGGCTTCAGCCTCACTTTGAGTTTATAGGCGACTTTAGCCGTCATTACGGCATCTTTGAGGGCTGCGGCAAGGCTTTGCCCTATGACGCAGCGAGCGGTGCCTCAGCAGCGCTCTGCTGCTAAGGCTTCGGTTGGGAGTTATTGTCATCTTCTACGGCAGGCGTGTTAAGCCACTCCTGCCAGAGTGATGACAACACCGCTAAAATGACGGGGCCAATAAATAGGCCAATCATGCCAAAGGCGGCAAGCCCACCTAATACGCCAAACATCACTAGCAAAAATGAAATACGGGTGGAGCTAGAAATGACTAAAGGTCTAATAATATTGTCGATGGTGCTCACCACTAACGCTCCCCAAATAGCAAGGCCAATACCCGCGAGCACTTGACCGTCAGCCAGCATCCATAAGGCCACTGCACCCCAAGCGAACGGGGTGCCAAAGGGAATTAAGGCAATAATAAAGGTAACTGCTGTTAAGAAAACAGGGTTTGGTGCCCCTGCCACGGCGTAGCCTATGCCTGCTAATACCGCCTGCGCTAATGCAGTAAGCACAATGCCAAATACTACTGCGCGAGTCATGCCCCCGGCAGCGGCTAAGTAGCGTTCACCAGACTCAGAGCTTACTAGGCGTAGCGCATGCCGTAGCTGCTGCATGATT